>DASCRE010000001.1:0-3435 GCA_034408645.1 Fidelibacterota bacterium
ATTTTAGACCCGGACCTTATGGAAATCTTGATTGGGAAAGCAATAATGATTATCGAGTGTACAAGGTTAACCGCTGGGATGATGCGACTGATACAGACTGGGCAGAGTGGCCGACCGACTTGGGTGCCCCCTGGGAAGATAACAACAGTGACGGCAACTATAACCCAGCAGTGGACCATCCTTATTTACCGCTAGATCAAACTCTGTTTACGGTTTACAGCGACTCCGGAGATCATGATCAATTTGGAGGCAGCCCAATCGGTGCGGAGATACGCCAAACGATATTCGGCGGTGCTTCTTCCGCCCACGATGACCTAGCCCGCACATTTTATGTGAAATACGAAATTATTAACCGAGACACCTTTAATTGGAATAATCCCTTATTCGGAGTGTGGTCAGACCCTGACTTGGGAGATGCCTCCGATGATCTGGTTGGTATAGATGTAGACAGCAATCTGGTATTTACCTACAATAGTAATGACCAGGATGATGTTTTCCCCATACCTCCTGCCGTCGGTTTCAGGTATATCAGTGGATTGAATTCGTTAAATGGTGATCTTTATGCCGCCGGTGCTATAGGCAATCTATCGGATATAGGTGATTACAATTCCCCAAATGACCAGGAGCAAGCGTATAATCGGATGCTGGGTCTCCAGAATAACGGCAACAGCATTACCGATCCCAATACCGGCCAGGATACTACTTTCATGATGAATGGTGATCCTGTTTCCGGTACGGGGTGGACTGATGAAAACGCAGGTGATAGAGGTATGTTCATGAGCGTATCCGCTAATCTTTCTTCAGGAGAAACAACTGCAGTGGTTGCGCCCGGCGATACCGTAGGGTTTGTTATGGCCGTTATTATTGCCCAGGGCACAGACCGCTTGAATAGTATTACCGAACTTCGCGATGCCTCTTACGAAGCAAAGTCACTTTGGGACAACAACTTTGCGGATGTAACGTTTGTAGATCGGCCTATCATTGAATCTGATGAAGATAATGATCTTTTCAGCAACATTTTGCTGGATAATGTGAGCTCGGGAGGCACAACAGAAATTATTAGAACCTATCATAATACCGGGAATGAAGCTCTAAATGTATCTATGAGTATAAATAACAATAATTATTCAATCACCCCTTCATCCGCTACTATATCAGCAGGAGGATCTCAATCGTTCACATTTTCTTACACAGCGGATAACTTTACATATTCAGCTCACAATGTACCTTCGGAATATGGTACCATCCAGGGTGCAGTGGATGCGACCATGGTTACAACTTTTTCTGACATTATAGATATAACTATTGATGATCCATATGTTACAATAGAAGAGATTACCATATACTATAGTTATGACAGCGCCGATACAGTTTATGTTTCCCCGGGAACGTATACAGAAAATGTTGTACTCGAAAGATCCACAATTATGATTGCCACAGACGACGATCCTGTTTCAACCATAATAGATGGTAGTAATAATGGGAGTGTCATAACAGTTGATATTATAGGGCCCGGAATGTTCATCCTAGATGGTTTTACTATACAAAATGGCCAAAGTAATTATGTTGGTGGAGGTATTTTATTTGAATATGATTTTGTAGGGGTTGTGAACATAAAAAACAACATAATCAAAGATAACTATGCTGACCAGTTAGGAGGGGGATTGTATTCTTGGCAAGCTACGGGTAGTGTATCCAGAAATATTTTTATTAACAATTCTACTAATGGTGGCGGAAATGCTGTACGGCTTAATGTTGGCGGGATCAATTTTTATAACAATACTTTATGGGAGAATGAAAATGGTAGTTCACGCCGTTCCCTTTATGTTCGATCCAGTGACCATCGAATAATTAATAATATTATCTGGGATAACGATTCCAATGATTTCGATTACATCGAGGTCAACGAAAGCCCGACCATTGAGTACAATATTGTTAAAAACGGATATGATGGCACTGGCAACATTAGTGATGATCCCGGATTGATAGATCCGGATAATGGAGATTTTAGGCCCAGTCCATCTTCCGTTGCTATCGATGCCGGAGATCCTGATCTAGATCAGGATGGATTAACGTGGGAAAGTGACCCGGACGATCAGGACCCGGATGGAAGCCGTTTGGATATTGGTGCCTTTTACATAGATCCATTCAATATATGGATTGATGAATTAGATATTATCCATGGAGATACGGCCCTTGTCGCTATAAACGTGGCATCTGCAAACAATGAAACTTTAAGCGCAATTGAAATCAGTTTTGATGGATACGCTGGCTTACTGGAATTTATTGAGCTGGTAGCCGATTCAGGGCTTGTGAATCAGCTTGGTTGGACAACAGCATTAAATGAGACCGATTCATTATTAATAACTGCATCCGCAGGCGCAACGGATATTACTGGTTCCGGTGTTTTGTTCTGGCTGAAGTTTTATGTACCTGATACTTTAGAATCACAGTTTGTCCCTATTAATGTGAATCACCTCATATTTAATACGGATATTGTCACCAGCGACAATTATTACAATGGTGGTATCCAAGTAGTGTGGCGCCCTGATGTTGGCTTTACTGTGGATCAATCTTCGGGTTCTTATCCGCTTAATGTCACTTTTACAGATACTTCTGTTGTCGGTACATACACCCTGGCAGAGTGGCTTTGGGATTTTGGGAACGATTCAACTGCAACAGGCCCAGATGTGTCGACAACGTACGAATATCCAGGTATTTATGATGTAGGCCTGATTGTTAAGGATGATCACGACTTCAGTGACACACTTATTGTTTCCGGCCTGATACAGGTCGATACCACTTATGGTGATGTGGACTGGAACACAATGGTGCAGGCGTTTGATGCCTCGCTGATTCTTAAGGATCTTGTAGAAATGATTGAGCTAGACACCTTGCAAAGGATCGTGGGTGATGTAAGCGGAAATGATAGTTTATCTACTTTGGATGCTTCCTTGATCCTGCAGTATGTGGTTGGTCTGATTACAGAGCTGCCCTATGACCCAGGTACGCAATTCCTAGCTATGGGTGACCTGTCTATGGAAGACCAGGGAGCAGCCCCTGGTTCTGTGGCCGCTATTCCAGTTAGTATATCCAACGGCAGCAATATTTATGGGTTTGAAGCCGTGCTGGAGTTTGATCCTGCAGTTCTAGAGTATGATACACTGCTTTTATCTGAAACAATGGCAAATTACCTGATAATTATTAATCCATTAGAAGAAGGGGTAGTAAAAGTAGCTGCATCAGGCAGTAATGTTGATGGCAATGAAGGCGTTTTTGCTACATTGTATTTTAATGTAAGCAATGAATTCACGGATGAGACGGTTATTCAAGTAAATAACTTGAGGTGGAATGAAGGTGAAATAATGGAAGATGCTGCAGAAATGACGTTAAGTTTTGCTTTAGGTATCGGGGAAGAGCTGTTGCCGGATGTTT
>DASCRE010000002.1:0-3265 GCA_034408645.1 Fidelibacterota bacterium
CAAAGAGAGAAACCTCTCCACGATTGTGAACGGTTGTTCTAGGCATTAACAGGGAGTCCATCATAACATGTGCCTGAACGGACTGTCGGTCAATGTTGAGGGTTGTGCTCAGGGCCTTTGATTTCATAGCAATATCATCTAAAATGTGAAGGCCCAGCTCACCAAGAGCAGGAACGGGGATAAAGTCATCGATGATTACGGGGTCTAGGTTGAACTCATAAAAACCAGACCCATCAATCTTACTTTGCACTATCATAGAGGGAAAGGTTTCCGGATAGCTCAGATCAAATACAAAATTACCTAAAGAATGTGCGATGAGTTTTCCGTTATAGACCTCAACTCCCTGTATAATGTGTGGATGATGTACGATCACAATGTCCGCACCGGAGTCTATAGCAAAGTGCCTTATTTCACGGTCCCACATATGAGGAATATCTAGGTAAGGAGAATAATCTTCCTCCTCCTCAATATCGGACGGAATATCGTTGTATCTATCACTGGCGTGATCTCCATAGGGATTGGAATCACTGAAATAGCTATCGTAATCATAACCGGGTGAGCTTGAGTATTCACTTCCGGCATGCATTTCGACAACAATAAGGTCCGCAATATTCTCAACCTCTTCGATCTGCTGAAGCATGTAGTATGGTGTCATATAGGCAAACCCTGGCTTGTTGTATCCAGCGTTCAAATAGGGCTGATAGTTGTTATACTGTCCAGTTCTATCGCTCACGGCAAGGAAAGCAATGTTTACTCCTTTTTTTTGAAGGAAAACTGGCTGATAGGCCTCAAAACTGTTGGCACCTGCACCGGAATGAAGAATATTGTTCTCGGACAAAACAAGCTGTGTCTCCTGAAGCCCCGGAAGCATATAGTCCATGACATGATTATTGGCCAGAGTTACCACATCAATGCCTGCAAAAACGAGCCCGGTGACATTATCCGGTGATCCCTTAAAGACAATTGGCTTGCTTGGATGGGTAGTTCCTACCGTGGTCAGGGGTGCCTCAAGGTTTGCTACAGTGATATCTGCATTTTCGCCCAGGATGGACAATGTAGGCTCAAAAATAGCTTCCACACCCAACGTAGGAATGATTCCTCCATTGTTCTCATAATTTCTCGCCAAAATAATGTCTCCAACAAAGTTTATTGTAAGAGGAAACGATGACTCCCCTTCGTCCACATCTATCTGTACAGTTGCACGGCCAATCCTTTCTGTCTGATCTGTAACCTCAAGGTAAACGGTGTACGGATGATCATCCATAACCAGAAAGGTATGAATGGGGTCTATCTCTTCGCTGGTTGAATCATCACCGAATGACCAGAAATAATCGTGTGAATAGGTATCAGGATCAACAACATCTGAATAAAACTGTATATCCACCTGTCTAACTCCGTTCAATCGATAGATGCTTCCTATATCAAACTCAATGGCAACAGCAGGAGGCACAGGAAGAACATCGGTCAGGTCCACAAGATAATCAAAAAATACTTCGCCGGGATCTTCGCCATCATCGTCATTAATAAAAATCAACCTATCGATGACTGGATAATGATCGTACCAGGCAAACCAATCGTCGGCAATAGGTAGCTGATATAGGTTCCACTGGTGATCGGGAAAATTTCCCTGATACACGGTAACCCACTCTTCAATATCTAATTCCTGTGAGCCGGCAAAAGAATAAAAAAGGGTGTGCAGTGAATCTCCTACCCCAAAGGCCTGAATTTCACTGTCTCCATCAGAAAAGACAGCAACCTGCCACACATGTCCATCTAAAATCTGAAACGGGCTTATTTCCATGGTTTTCCATGTATTTCCGTATAGATGGAGCGCGTATGGTGATTGACCATAAGTTATGGAGTCAGAATATTCCCAAGATAGAGAGTCCTCGTCCTGGTCATCCCATGATCCAAGGCTGTCCTCAACTGTGTCAAAGTTATTAATAACAAAGGGGTCTATGGTCATGGCCATAATGGTCTCAGATATTTCGCTGACATTGAAAAAATGATCTTCCGATTCAATTTGAAAATAATAGTTCGTCTCCGGAACCAGGTCTGTGATACGGGTGTCACTATGAAACATATTCACCAAGTTCCAATCTTGGTCAAGACTCCAGACCAAAGGATCGCTCATTTGAGAGGTCGTGTCATAGTAAATTCGATAGCTCTTAAAATTAGTATCCTCAACATTCTGCCAGGTTAAATCAATGTAATAACTGCTTGTATTACTTAAATTGAGTGATTCTACCTCAAGTGGCGCTGTAGTGTCAGGAATTTCAGTCCAGCTATCGAAATATCCATGGACCGCATCCACAAACGGCTGATAGTAGCTCAAAAAGTTTTCATAGTTGCGCCAGGTGACGGGAAGCATTCCCTGGAAAAGTAATTCCTCCATAGACAAATCTATAGCGTCAAATATCAGAGGTTTCTCGTCTAGCTCTATATGTACAAATGGTTCATAGACACCGCCATGGTTATATCCAATATGTAGGTCAAGCAGCTGACGGTTCGTATTAGTGCCTAATAATTCATATGTATGAGGAATAGAGTAGGACCCGCTGTCGCCCTCGAAATGAAAACTGCCGTTATAGTGAACCTGGTAGTAATATGTAATATGAACCTCAGGGTGGTCTCCATACATCCCTTCTTGAATAGGATATTCATCGGTAAAATGTATAAGATCAAGGTGGTTGTCTGTCACATCACGAATGGGTTTATTTGCATTTCCTGCGTCGTAACCACCGGACAGGACAATTGAACGCAGGATGTTATCATGGCTCTCGTTGTCAAAACTGTGTACCTGAAGAACAACCGGTGAATGGGGCGGATTATTTTCCAGTGAGTCGGTCACCGCTTTATGAAAAAGATGAAAGAGAGAGTTCTCATTCCTGGATGGATCTGAAAGGGAACGATCATTACTATAGTCGCCCTCTTGGGTCCACCGTACTTCCCTGCCAGCACCGGCTATCTGATATGCAAATGCATCACACTGGAGAAATATTTCCATCCCAATGTAGGATGAAAGGAAATCGTCACAGGGGTGCGGCACCTGGACAACCATATTCATATTTTGGGCACTCGGGTTCAAGATATATAGTCCCCATCCGTTTTGAAAACTTCCCACAACATCATCGTCAGGGGGTCCTGTTTCATTGTTATCAACAAAGCTTGTGTCCAACCTTTCACGAAGCATATAATAGGTCCTAGTTAGAACTGAGTCCTGAAACATTACCAGATCATATCGAAAGGTCTCCAGGGAGTCCAT
>DASCRE010000003.1:0-2925 GCA_034408645.1 Fidelibacterota bacterium
ACCTCTAACGAAGAGATTATCAGTATTAAAAGAGGAAACTTATACACGCTAGGTCTAAACGCTGAGGTTCCACTTGACGCACAACTTAAGTTTAAAGGGATTAAAAAAGGGGCAAAGGTTAAAATAGATGATGGGAAACTTTCATTCATAGTTCAAAATAAGATTTCAAACTCCCAAATATTGATTAAAGCAAAAAACAAGGGGGATATTCTACCACAGAAGGGAGTGAATATATGTGGGTTAGATATAAATTTGCCAACCGTAGGGGAAAAAGATCTTGAGTATGTCAAACTAGCGATTAAGCTAGGTATTGATTGGGTTGCACTTAGTTTTGTCCGGTCTGCTTCTGATAGGTTAGTTATTGATCAATTATTTAATAAACTAAATTATCAGATACCTGTAGTTGCAAAAATAGAAAAATCTGAAGCCATAGAACAATTAGATGATATCATAGAAGCATTTGATGGGATTCTAGTTGCAAGGGGAGATCTTGGATTAGAACTAGAGCTTGAAAAAGTTCCAACGTTACAGAAAAAAATTGTTAGAAAATGCAATGTGAGCTGTAAACCGGTAATTGTTGCAACACAAATGCTAGAGTCAATGATGGAAAACCCTATGCCAACCAGAGCGGAAGTCAGTGATGTAGCTAGTGCTATATATGATGGCTCTGATGCAATCATGCTATCAGGTGAAACAGCCATAGGAAAATTCCCGCTTGAATGTGTTAGGATGATGAAATCAATAGTCTCAAATGTTGAAAAAGAAATATTAGATAATGAGGAGTTTTTTAATTTGATCAAATCACCAGACAAAACAAATTCTGGAAACGCAATTTGTTCATCTGCATTTAAAATTGCAAGAGACCTCTCACTCAAGATAATGGTTATTATGACTGAGTCAGGGAGCACCGGTAATACGATGTCAAGTTTTAGACCATCTTCATTAATTTTTGCGATGACACCATCAGACAAGGTGTATAGAAAATTATCTCTAACCTGGGGGGTTATCCCAATAAAAGTTAAAAAATTTAAATCAACGGATCAGATGCTTAAATATTGTAGAAAATTTTTTATTGATAATAATTTGATAAAAAAAGGAGAGCAATTTATTATGACGGCAGGGATTCCTGTTGGAATCACAGGGTCCACAAATATGATTAAGATTGAAACTATTTAATAATGAAAAACAATATTAAGTTTTTATTCCTTCTATCCAATCAAAAAAAATCTCCATTTCATTTACTCTATTTAATTAAATAATTATTTTGCCATGAACTCCCTAATGAATTTCATAGCAGTAACAGGAATTTTATGCTTCTCGTCATAGGTTTTCATCACAACATCACATCCCAATTCTTTACAAATTTCCATTGATTCAATTCCGCTTTCCACCGGAATAACTTGGTCTTTAGTCCCATGTAAAATCAACATAGGAAGAGTGAACCCTATCGGTTCTATGTTCAGCATCTCTACATTTTTTTTACTTAGAAATCCTGCGATCGAGACAATACCGTTAATCTTGTTTCCAATGATTAAACCTGCAGCAGTTGAAAGGGTGGCCCCCTGAGAAAAACCCAATAAGAATATTTTTACATTCTTATCCATTCTATCGTGGATCGAATCTACAATTTTTTTAATAATATGAACCGTTTCCAACACTTCTATTTTTGATTTCGGTTTTCTATCAAACCATGAATACCCTTTTGAAATTTTTCGTGCATTAAATGGAGCTCTAGGAAAAATCCACAGGGAATTGTGTAGCATGACCCCTATGGATACGGGAATCAGCGAATGTTCATCTCCTGTCCAGCCATGGAGCCCAATGACAATGGTATCATTTTTTTTACCATATTGTTTAAACTGAAATTCGGTGTTAGGTAATTCAGTGTTCAGGTTAAGGAATTCTGCTATGTTCATATTCCTCCATTCGAAAAACAAAATCGTCTTCATCCTCTGCCTGAAGTAAGGGACTCATTTTTATGTTTTCTTCTATTGAGCAGTAAGGTTTGGGTCCATAATCATGTCCGGGGAAAAGAGTGATATCTTGAGGTAGAGTTAATACCTTTTTATAAATGGAACGATATAATGTTCTCACATTAGAACCTGCACTTATTGTCCTTCCAGTTCTGCCAATAAAAACAGTATCACCGGTAAATAAAGAATCATTAAATAGAAAACAACAGCTGTCCGGATAATGCCCAGGAGTGTGCAATACCTTTACTGGAAATTGGTCTATATTAATTATATCCCCATCTGAAATCGAAGTGAATTTTTTATCAAACCTTTTGTAGGAAGATCCTTCAAAAAGATAAATATCAATCTCGGGGTTTTCTGATATAAACTGATCAAGATAGGCAACATGATCACCATGTGTATGAGTAATAAATATTCCTGCTATTCGATTTTTTAATTCGCAGGGTAATCCTCTGATTGAGACAGAAGCATCAACAGCCCACACCCTTTCTGTTTCTGACGTTTGGATCAAGTAGGTTATATTTTTATCATAACCACCTATAATCGAGTGAAAAGTGAATGGTCCTTTTTGAATAGTGTTCACCATAATAAATCAATATGTTTTTACCCATATTCAGGTTATTTTCTAAGGAAAATTAACTGGAATTTTATTTGGATTTACTTTTTATTTAAAAAAATTTTATGAGAAAAACTGCCTTTTATCTTATTGTCAGCGGATTTGTTTTGCTGACACTGAAATTTATAACTATTATTCTTAAATTTCTTTCATCTCACCCTATAATCGGATTGGGGATCGCTGTGATCTTGATAGGAATTATTTTGTTCTTAATCGATATTTTTAATGAAAATCAACGATCAAAAGATAGAGAACCGTTCAGGGGAATAGATAAATGAAAATAGTTACAACAGAGACCATTTCAGGATATACAATAACCGATACTTTAGGGACAGT
>DASCRE010000004.1:0-1514 GCA_034408645.1 Fidelibacterota bacterium
TGGGAACTTCACCAGCATATATGGCAGTTCAGAGTCTTGGAGTTGCTGTTGGTGATATAATGGATCTCAGGCTTGGTGTCAGGGCAACCGCAGCCTATAATGTGCCCGATGGCCTTACAACCACCGGTACTCACATGTCATGGGTGGATGCGTTTATGGCTATGGGGTTCACCTTTTAGAGGAATCATTTGAGTGATATGTATCACAGGTTCTGGAGTTGTTACCAATTAATTTATTGAGAAGATGATTTCTTTAATAAAAAACGGAAAATTATTTTCAAGAGCTTTTCTAAAGTTCGCTGTCATCATCATTTTTGTTTACAATCCTCTTGGTGCTATTAAATGGGTGTTTTCAACTTATTATGGTAGTGGGGATACTGATGCTCATTATGACATACTTTCAAAAAATGATGGCAACGGGGGGGTTACAATCCAGGTCACGACAGTCGGAAGTGGTGATGGAACAACTTCACTCGCTGGATTAAATTCTTATTACCTCGTACAAATGAAAGTTGGATCCGGAGGTACTTTTTATACAGTGGCTTTTTCGGGGGACAATAATACCCAGGGACAATGGTTAACGGGTGGGGATGCCAGCACAGTGAATACCAAAGTGATTACTCAGGGTCAGATGGCCGCAACCCAGGGATATGCCGAGGCTAATAACAGTGAATTACACTTTAAGCTGGTATGTAATAGTTCGGGCTGTGATGATAATGATATTGCTCTGACACGTCCAGACGCGAATGCCCATCTGGACTTTGATTTGCTAGCTCCGACTGTATCAAGTGTTACAATTGCCAGCGATAATGATTTGGGTTCAATCACTTCTGCATCACTTAAAGGTGGTAGTTATGATTTCAGGCAATATGCCAGAGAAGGTGATGTTATTACTTTGACATATACTGGCAGCGAAACATTTACTGGTGGCAATGGAGTTGCCCCTACGGTAACCATTGCTGGAGGGACTGCCGACGCAACCAATGTATCGAACACTACCAGTTGGACTTCCACAGAGACTATCACCTCAACTCACACAGAGGGTCTTGCAGCTATTTCAATTTCTGCATTTAAAGATGCTATTGGTAATACTGGTGTAACGAATACGACTATTAATACTTGTACCAATTGTACCGCATCGGTAACCGTTGATCGTACAGTGCCAACGGTGCAGTCCACCAGAATGGCAAGTACCAGTGAGGATGCCACACAACAGACCACTGGTTTTGTTAATGATGAGGATGAAATATCTTTGGCGGTTGTATTTTCTGAAGAGATCGTCTCAACACCGGTAATAACGGTTTCAAGTCAAGCAACGGCCACTGTTACTGCTGCTGGCAATATCAATTGGAGCTACACACGGGAATTAACTACTGCTGAATCGGACAATGCCCTGTTAGCAATTTTAATCGATGCTAATTCCGGTACTCCGGCAACTTCTGTATTAGATGTGGCCGGAAACTACCTAGCCGGAGATTATACTACGGCGCCTACTGATCAATTGTACTATGACAG
>DASCRE010000005.1:0-10192 GCA_034408645.1 Fidelibacterota bacterium
CTCTATGCAAAAGAGGGGAAATCTGCATATAAATATTTACAGGAATTTTTAAACAGGAAATATCCAAATGTTTCTACCCAAACGATGATTGCAGGAGGAGTCCCTGTCGCGAAAACAGTAAAAAATATGGTTACTGAAGGGCTCATGCTTGTGGGAGATGCAGCACATACGGTTAACCCCATGACCGGGGGAGGAATTATATCTGGAATGCGAAGCGGATTACTAGCAGCGGAAACTGCGGTTTCAGTTATCAAATCCGGACAAAATCCTACAAAGAAATATCTTCAGAAATATGAAAAAGAATGGCATAAGATTGGAGGCAAAAATCATGAAAAGTTCTACCGTATCAAGGAATCAATTTTTCGGTTTGAAGATAAAGATTTAAATCGGATCGCCGACGGGATAGCTGATATCCCTGAAAACAAACGTTCCTTATTTAAACTATTTTCAATTGCGGTTGCTAAAAAACCTTCTTTGCTTCTTGATGTAGCGCGATTGTTCGCGGGTCTTTAATGAAAAGAATAGACCTGCTCAGATCACTGGATTTATCATCATTCATTGCATTGGATTTTGAAACAACAGGACTATCTAAGGTCACTGACCGAATGATTGAGATTGCTGCCATACTATTTAAAGATGGAGAAGTTTCTGACTCATTTGTAACACTGGTAAATCCCAAAACTCAAATCTCAGATACAATTACCAATATAACTGGGATTACTAATGATATGGTAGCAAATGCTCCTACTGAAAAGGAGATTGTTGAGGATTTGCACACATTTATAGGAAATTATCCATTGGTTGCCCACAATATGAAATTTGATCATGGGTTTCTTGAGGAATTATTTGAGCGTTATAATTTTCCAGAAAAATCAAATCAATTATATGATACACTTCACCTGGCACGTGTCACAAATTTTGGTCAACCAACCTATAATTTAGGATTTTTATCTGAATTATACAATTTATCCTCAGAAGGATCTCATAGAGCAAAAAAGGATTCAGAGAATTGTGGACATATTTTTATGCATTTTGTTGATGAAGCCTCGACCTATCCCTTAGAGGTAATTAGTAAATGCGTTTCTATTATGAATGGCAGAGACTATTTCAATACCACCCTATTTATTAATTTATCAAATTTATACCTAAAAAAACAGATAACCTCAAAAGGTTTAACAAAATCTGAATTAAATATAAATATTCAGGATAATAAATTTATTCAGGAAAGCGATTCTTCATTTTCTTTTCCAAATGTCAATGATGTTTTTGGAGAGACAGGTAATCTGTCAGATACAATACCTAAATTTGAAAAAAGAAATAATCAGATAAAATATATAGAATTTCTTGATGATTCAATACATCAAGAACAATCTATTGGTATAATTGAAGCTGGGACAGGCTTGGGTAAGTCATTTGCTTATCTATATGAAGCGATGAAATATGCATATGAATCAGAAGAAAATATACCGGTTGTGATCTCTTGCCATACAAAAAGTCTACAGGATCAATTATTTTACAAAGATCTACCTGTTTTGGCGCAGTCAATAGGAAACCCTATTTCTGCCGTCAAATTAAAGGGAAGAGCAAACTACATTTGTCTTTCAAGATTCAATTGGTTAATTAGTGAAGCCTCTGGCATTTTGAATGACGAGGAAGCAGCATATTTATTGCCTCTAATCTTTTGGTTAGAATGGACAAAAACAGGTGATTTGGAGGAATGTAGTGGTTTTACAAATAGTCGAAATTTTCGTATTCACAAAATGATACGAAGTGAACCAGGGTTTTGTACTACTCACATCTGCTCCAAATATAATGGGTGTTTTCTAGGGAAGGTCAGAAAAGATATATTTAAAACTGATCTTATAATAATTAATCATGCATTGTTATTAAGTGATGTAGTCAATCCGGGACTACTTCCACCGTTTAAGACATTAATTGTTGATGAGGCGCATAATTTAATTGATGCAGCATTTACACAATTCAGTCAGAATATAGATTTTGCATTGTTAAAATCAAATCTTTTGGTATGTCAACCAAAATTTTCTGGGAATCGTCGTTGGAAAAATAGTCTGAACTCATTTTTCGAAAAAATTCCTGAATTAAAAAATAATATAATTGATATTGACCAATCTATTGATATTGCATTAGATGTAATAAAAATATTTTTTTCTCGAATAGCAATTGAATATGGAAACAGATATTCAGCTAATTCACCCTATATAGAAAAAATAATAATTGAGGATATAAATGAAGAATATCGAAATCTACCTGAGGAACTTCGTCAAGTAAATATAAAATTAGACGATTGTGAACGATATGTTATAAAATTATGTGATATTCTTCATAAATCTGATTTAGAAAAAGATAAAATCAAAGAATTGCATTTAAATTCATTACAAAAGGCTGATTCATTACATTCCATCATACAATCATTTAGATTTTTAACTTCCCATCATGACAGTGAATGTGTGTACTGGCAAGAAGGAATGTTTCGAAACAATTCTTCATCAAAAAATACCCTACCTGAAATATCTATTCATGGGGCACCAATTGATGCAGGCACTATTTTATCAGAATCCCTATTTCAAAATATTAATTCAATTATCCTGACATCAGCAACATTACAGGTTAACCACTCCTTTGATTATTTTTTAAATCGTTCGGGTATTTCCAGAATTGATAATATAAATACAAATTTTTCGGTCTGTCCAAGTCCTTTTCTATACTCCGAACAGGTAGACTATCACCAATATTCAGGCAACACATCACTTTCTGATAACCCACATGGGATAGCAGAACTTATATTGAAATGTCATCAAAAATTAAATCGAAAGATTTTAGTTCTTTTTACCTCATATAATTCTCTAAATAAAGTGACAAATTGTTTGAACACTTTAAAAGGAGGTAGAGACCTCCCGATTTTTTCACAAATCCAATCTGTATCTAGATATGGCTTACTAAAGAGCATGGCAAATTCTAAAAATGGAATCTTAATGGGAACGAGTTCTTTTTGGGAAGGAATTGATTTGTCAGGAGATATGCTTGAAATATTAATTATAACAAAACTTCCCTTTCAGGTTCCCTCTGATCCAATTGTAAAGGCATACAGTGATAAATTAGCTGATCATGATATGAACCCTTTTTTAAATTTCACGGTCCCCGAATGTATTTTAAAATACAGACAAGGATTTGGAAGACTTATCCGGACATCTCTTGACCAGGGAATTTTTATAGTTTTAGATAATCGAATCGTCACAAAAAGGTATGGTCAGCATTTTCAAGATGCTATCCCAGTAGAGATGCAAATGTTTTCTACTTTAGATAGTCTTATATTGTAAAATTATATATTTTATTAAAAATAGAATTGTATTTATTTTTGGTATTATTCCTTATCGTAGCATTTGGTTTTCATAAAACCATAGCAGTAAGTTTATTGGCTTAATATTACTTATTTTTTATTGTCACTTTTACCAACAGTACCAATATGGATTTATTAAATAAACTAAATATTGAAAAAACAAATTTTGGCGCCTGCATTGGTGGTGCAGAATGGTTAAATACACAGGGAGGTTTTAAAAATACTTCATGTAACCCTGCCACAGAGGTAAATATCGCTGAGGTTCTTGAGTGTGAAGAAATACATTATGAGACAGTTGTCAAGGCAGCTTACAATTCTTCTTTATCATGGCGAACAGTTCCCGCTCCCGTCAGAGGTCAATTGGTCAGAGAAATGGGAAATGCATTAAGAGATAAAAAAGATTTATTGGGGAGTCTTGTTTCTCTTGAAATGGGAAAGATAAAACAAGAAGGAGATGGTGAAGTTCAGGAAATGATTGATATCGCAGATTTTGCTGTTGGACAAGCAAGGATGTTATATGGAAAAACAATGCACTCTGAAAGAGAGGATCATAGGATGTATGAACAATGGCAGCCATTAGGTCCGATAGGTGTTATTTCAGCATTTAATTTCCCTGTTGCTGTATGGGCATGGAATGCATTTATTGCGGCTATTTGTGGTGACACTATCATTTGGAAACCCTCAAGCAACACTCCCCTCACTGCAATTGCTGTACAAAACATATGTAATATTGTACTCAAACGAAATGGATATACGGGTATTTTTAATTTGGTGATTGGTAAAGGATCATCTATTGGTGAACGCATTCTACAGGATCATCGGTTACCATTAATTTCTTTTACAGGCTCAACATCAATGGGGAAACATGTTGCTCAAGTTGTTTCCAAGCGTTTTGGTAAGACAATTCTTGAATTAGGCGGAAATAACGCTATAATCGTTGATGAAACTGCTGATCTTGATCTAGCTATACCTGCAATACTTTTCGGTGCTGTAGGAACAGCGGGGCAGCGTTGTACATCTACCAGAAGAGTCATTGTTCAATCAAATATTTCCGGTAAATTAATTGAGCATCTAATTAACGCTTATAAACAGGTAAATATTGGAGATCCTTTAATTAATGAAACCTTAATGGGACCTCTTGTAAACAATAGCGCTGTAGACTCATATCTTACTGCAATTGATCAAATAAAGGATTATGGTGGTGAAATACTTTATGGTGGAAATCTAATAGCAGGTGACGGTTTTTATGTTGAACCAACTATCGCCCGTGTACAAAATGATTGGGATATCGTACAAAATGAAACTTTTGCACCAATCTTATATATCATTGAATATGATGATATTAATGAAGCTATTAAACTTCATAATTCGGTACCACAAGGGCTCTCATCATCTATATTTACCACAAATTTGAAGGTTGCAGAACTATTTTTATCATCGAGAGGTAGTGACTGTGGAATAGCCAACGTAAACATTGGGACATCTGGCGCAGAAATTGGAGGAGCTTTCGGTGGTGAAAAAGAAACCGGCGGTGGTCGTGAATCGGGCTCCGATTCATGGAAACAATATATGCGGCGTCAGACAAATACAATTAATTGGAGTAAAGAATTACCTCTTGCTCAAGGTATAAAATTTGATTACTAAAATTAACATTAACATTTATGGAATTAAATACAATGATTAATCCCCATAACGTTCGTTCTTCTATTGCTAAGTATATGCTTGCTGATGGTATGGATCCAATTATAGATCTGGAAAAAAGTCACGGTTCCTGGCTTGTTGATGCTCGAGATGGTAAAGAATATTTAGACCTATTTTCTATGTTTGCTTCTATGCCTGTTGGATACAATCATTCTTATATTTTGGAACACTCAGAAATATTAACCAAGGCAGCATTGAATAAACACACAAATTCAGATATATATTCTACACAGATGGCTCATTTTGTGGATACGATGGGCAGAATAGCACAACCTGAATATCTACCACATTCCTTTTATATTGAAGGTGGCGGTTTGGCAATCGAGAATGCTTTAAAAACAGCTTTCGATTGGAAAGTTCGAAAAAATATGGAAAAAGGTAATGGCATTCTTGGTAGTAAAATAATTCATTTTAAGGATTGTTTTCATGGAAGAACTGGATATACATTATCTCTTACTGATTCGCCTGACCCCAGAAAAACTTTATATTTTCCACGTTTTGATTGGCCTAGAATAACTAATCCAAAAATTACTTTTCCTATTTCAGATCATCTTGATGATATCGTTGATTCTGAGCGTATAGCAATTTCTGAAATAAAAGATGCTTTTCAACAAAATAAGAACGATATAGCCGGTATTATTATAGAACCCATTCAAGGGGAGGGAGGTGATAATCACTTTAGGGATGAGTTTTTCAAAGAATTGAAAACACTATCACTTGAAAATGAAGCGCTTCTTATTTATGATGAAGTTCAGACCGGAATTGGTATAACTGGAAGAATGTGGGCTCACCAACATCTGTGTAAATCAGAGTGTCATGCCTGCGATAATCATTGTAAAGATAGGGAACCGGACATTATAGGTTTCGGTAAAAAGACTCAGGTATGCGGTATTTTTGTTGGAAAACGAATTGAAGAGGTGGAAAATAACGTATTCAAAGAATCTAGTCGGCTAAATTCAACCTGGGGCGGAAATATCGTGGATATGGTACGGCTATCTCTATACTTAGATATTATTGAAAATGAAAATTTGGTAGATCATGCTCACACCACAGGAAATTATCTTAAATCCAAAATAAATGATATCCAAAACGATTTCCCTGGTCTTGTATCCAATACTCGTGGACAAGGATTATTCTCAGCCTTTGATTTACCGGATAGTGATTCGCGTGATAAATTAGCTAATATAATAATGAATGAAGGCGCAATTGTACTTGGCTCAGGAATACAATCCATAAGATTTAGACCTCATTTGAATATAACGAAAAATGAGATAGATCATGGAATCGAAATAATAAAACGCTCTTTACACAGAATGTGACCCACAATTCGGGAACTTTATACATTGTTGCTACACCCATCGGTAATCTTCAAGATATTACCTACAGAGCGATTGAGATTCTAAAAAACACTACCTTCATTGCAGCGGAGGATACAAGGAAATCTAAAATATTGTTATCCCATTTTAATATAAATAAACCTCTTATCAGTTATTTTGAGCATAATAAGTTTAAACGCATCCCCCAGATCCTAAAAAGAATTAATTCGGGTGAAAATTGCGCACTCATCACAGATGCAGGTACTCCCGCTATTAGTGACCCTGCCTATAAACTCATACGGAATGCTATTGATCAAAATATCATAATTGAGTCAGTTCCAGGTCCCAGTTCTGTATTAACAGCTCTTACTGCTTCAGGGTTACCAACTGATCGATTTATTTTCGAAGGATTTTTACCCCCACGAAAAAATCGAAAGTCTAGGTTATTACGATTAAAAAATGAAGTAGCTACACTTATTTTCTTTGAAAATCCTAAACGTCTCAATCGAACTTTAAACGATATACATACGTATATAGGTGACCGTCCTGCAGTGATTGCACGAGAAATGACAAAAATTCATGAGGAATATTTACGAGGAACTGTTTCACAACTTATTTCGTACACAGAGGAAAATAAAATGAAAGGAGAATGTGTTATATTAATTGGCAAGGATAAAAGAAGTGTCTATTTCAATTAAACCTCGTTTCATTACTTTTGAAGGAATTGACGGTTGTGGAAAGTCCACTCAGGCGGAGATGTTGAATAATTACTTGTTAAACAATAATATTCAGTCAATTATAGTAAGAGAACCAGGTGGAACATCTATTTCTGAAAAAATACGCGATATCTTATTATCCAATATCAATAGCTCCATGTCATCAAGGACAGAAGCATTATTAATGACAGCATCTAGAGCTCAATTAACAAAAGAAAAAATTATACCACAATTAAAGTCAGACTCTTGGATAGTTTCCGACCGTTATTCAGATTCCACTTTAGCTTATCAGGGTGGAGGTAGGGATATGAACTTTAATTGGCTGAAAACATTAAATTTGTTTGCAACATTTGAAACAATCCCTGATTTGACTTTTTATCTTGATATTCCCGTTGATATTATCCCACAAAGACAGACAGGGAATTTAGACAGATTTGAAGAAGAGGGATTGACTTTTCTCAACAAGGTAAGGAACGCCTACATAGCATTAGCAGATATAGATAAAGAACGAATTATATCAATTGACGGAACAAAACATATTGACCAAATTCACAAATCTATAATAGAAACTATTGAAGAAAAAGGATTTTTTACAACATGATCAGAATTATAAAATCATTTGTCTTTATCTTGGGGACATTCATACTGTTAACAGCAGCATCTACATCCAAATCAGATTATTATAATGAAGTAGCTAAATCTCAAAAATTAATTATGGATGTATACAAATACACAGTAAATAACTATGCAGATAAAATCAATTTAGATGAATATACCCGATCTTCAATTACAAATATGGTGGAGAATTTGGACCCCTATACAGTCTATATGGAAGAAGATGAAAAACAGAGTATTGATATGCTCACAAAAGGAATATATGGTGGCGTTGGAATGGAAATATCTAAACGCCAAGGCGAGCTAACAGTTATCGCACCTATTGATGATAGTCCGGCCCAACGTGCTGGTATTCAAAGTGGTGATATTATTTCAAAAATTGATACAGTTATTACAAAAGATTTATCATCAACTGGTGCAGCAAAACTTATTCGTGGAAAAAAAGGAACTACTGTCATTCTACATATAAAACGTATCGATTTTGATGAATTATTGATATTTCCTTTAGTTCGTGATGATATCAAGGTTAAAGACGTACGTTGGTATGGTATGATCAATGACAATATTGGATTCATTCGTTTAGGACGATTTTCAAAAAATTCCGCTGAGGAAACAAAAGAGGCCTTTATTAGTTTGATTGAAAACAATCCTAATGGAATTATCCTTGATTTGAGAGATAATCCTGGCGGACTTCTACAATCATCCATTGAAATTTTAGATATGTTACTCCCCAAAGGTGAATTACTTTTATCAACCAAAGGAAGGATAAAAAAATCCAATCGAGAATTTTTTTCAAAAAATGATCCTATAGTACCAGAAAATATTAAATTAGCTATTTTGATAAATAATGGTAGCGCTTCTGCAAGTGAAATAGTTTCCGGTGCTATTCAAGATTTAGACCGAGGTATTATTATTGGAAGAAAATCATTTGGAAAAGGCTTGGTTCAAAGTATCTATCCATTGGATCAAAAACGATCTTTAAAACTAACAACGGCAAAATATTTTATTCCAAGCGGACGATTAATTCAAAAAGAAGGATACATAGATGATGATATTGTCACTGATGCAAATACAATTGATTCTATATTTTTTACAACTAAAGGTCGTATTGTAAAAGGGGGGGGAGGCATTACACCAGATTTGATTGTAAAAGTACCAGAATATGGGACCTTAACCACAGCTTGCTGGAGAAAAGGTCTATTTTTCTCATTCGTTCAACAGGAGAAGAACAATTATCAAAGTTCAAATAATGTAAAAAATAACACATTCTTGTTAGATGAGTTCTCTCAATTCCTTGAAAAAAAAGATATTGATGTTATACTTTCCGGTGAGAAATTATATAAGGATACAAAAGAAAAACTTTTAGCTATGGACAGTACTGATGCCGAATTACTTTTAGCATTCAAAAAAATAGATCAATTTTTCGAGAATAAAGAAGATAGTTTATTTTCAGATGAAACGCCTGACATTTATCATAGAATATTACTGGAATTTGCTAATCATTTCGATGGAGTCCGTGGCAAATTTATCGAATCTTTTAACCGAGATGTTGATGTAAAGGAAGCCATAAATTATTTGTCTAATGAACAGGCTTATAATGATATTTTTTCTGTAATAGATCTTTCTGAGTGAGGTTAGATTTAATATTTTTTCATGTATCAGCTATAGTTAGATTTGCCAACCCAATATGGTCACAAATGGGGCGATTAGCTCAGTTGGTTAGAGCGCTACGTTGACATCGTAGAGGTCGGCAGTTCAACTCTGTCATCGCCCACTAAATAATTAATTATTGAATGGATAATATATTTACTATATTTTTTATTATTAGATTAAGCAAGTCCGATTGCTTTATCTAATATTTTCTATCATATATCATTTCCTATACATAACATTACATTTTTTTAAAAAGCATGAATTCAGTAACTGTAACATTACCTGATAAGTCTACCAAAAAGTTTTCCTCTGGTGTTTCTTCATATGAAATAGCTACTCAAATTGGTGCTCGACTGGCTCAGGACTCTATTGCCGTAAAAGTTAATTGTGAGTTATATGATATAAATACTAAAATTACTGAGGATTCAGAAATAGAGTTTGTGACTATTAATTCTGTAGAAGGTCATGAAATTTTGTTACATAGCACAGCCCACCTTATGGCACAAGCAGTTAAGATTTTGTTTCCAAAAGCAAAAGTTACAATTGGACCTTCTATTGATAATAGGTTCTATTATGATTTTGATGTTGAAGTCCCTTTCACAGAAAAAGACATAGATGATATCGAAGATAAAATGCGAGAACTGGCTTCACAAAAACAGGAAATAACCCGTTGTGTAATGTCAAGAGATGAAGCAATTGATTTATTTAAAAAAATAGATGAATCTTACAAAGTTGACATTATCAGCGAAATTGATCCAAAGGAAAAAATCACTGTTTATACTCAGAATTCATTTATCGATTTATGTAGGGGACCTCATCTACCAAATACAGGA
>DASCRE010000006.1:0-4838 GCA_034408645.1 Fidelibacterota bacterium
GCGACCCCCTGCTCCCAAAGCAGGATGCTGTTAGTTAGATTGAGGTAGACCACCTACAAGAATATTGACCATTAAAACAACATCCAAGACATCAACAGACCCATCTTCATTTACATCTGCAACTATACTATATTCATTATTGAGTATCATATCAATTATTTGTACAATATCTAATATATTTATAATACCATCGTTATTAATATCACCATTTAAATAATTTTCAGAAACATTTAAATCAATAATATAAACATCAGTGAAATCCCAGGTTGCATTTTCATAATCACTATCCCATAAATCATAAGAAATATATTCATGAAGAATTAGGTTAGTATTTCCTATATCTGCAACTAGTGGAGTTCCAGTAACAATAAGCTTATATGAACCACCAAAATAGTAATAATCATAGTTAGAAGTATCAGGAAAAAAAGATACATATGTAGTGTCTAACCAATATGGATATGATACAATTTGAGTTTCAAACATTGGTTCGCCAGTAGGGCACATACAACCATTACAACCTTGATTGACATCTACCTCTGAATTATAATACCAGTGATTAATAAATGCATCGGGGATAGAAATATAAGTAGTATCTTGAGAAATCAGTATACTAATACTTATTATTAAAAGTATTTTTTTCATATTTGAATCTACAAATTAAAAAGCCTCTATAAAAGAGGCTTTTTAATCTTAAGTCGAGGTGGCATGGGAGGATTCGAACCTGCGACCCCCTGCTCCCAAAGCAGGATGCTGTTAGTTCAAAATTTTTACCTAACTGTATAATATTTAATACAATAATAATACCATTACCATGTAAATCAGAATATTTAGTGTGCATTTATAATTTGATAAAACTTTTGTAACTTAAAGAAATGAAAAATATATTAAATCACAATATTAACTCTAATGACAATCCAAACAGTAAATAATTTTGATAGATTATGAAAACACAATCATTTAGTACAGAAGTGACTATTGTAGGTGGTGGTATTGCAGGTTTGGTGACTGCATACCACTTGTTGGATTCAGATAAAAAAGTAATTTTATTTGATAGAGATTGTCCAGAAAACTTGGGCGGTCTTGCAAAAGAATCTTTCGGGGGAATATTTTTCGTTAATACTAAAGAACAAAAGAAATCAGGTATTCAGGATAGTCCCGAACTTGCTTTTAAGGATTGGTGTTCATTTGCAGAATTTGAGAATTCAGATATATGGGGTAAAAAATGGGCAGAAATCTATGTTGATTCATCAAAGGATTTGGTATATTCCTGGCTCAAAGAAATTGGTGTAACATTTATGCCAGTTGTTCACTGGGTAGAAAGAGGACTATTCAAACCTGGAAACTCTGTCCCTAGATTTCATATGGTTTGGGGAACAGGTTCTGAACTCATCAAATTGATAACAGAAAAATTATTTTCGCACTCTAATGCAAAAAATCTTATGATAAAATACCATTGTAAAGTTGAAGAAATACAATCAAAAAATGGTTGTGTTACTGGAATTTCTGGTATAAATGAGAAAACTGGAAAAAGATTTTTTTCAGATTCAGATGTAACAGTTATAGCTACAGGAGGTATTCAAGGCAACTTGGAGAAAGTAAGACAAAATTGGTATAATAAATGGGGGAATCCACCTCAAACATTATTAAATGGTTCTCATAGATTTGCAACTGGAGAACTCCATGATGCAGTAGAAAACATGGATGGAAATATTACGTCGTTAGATAGAATGTGGTTATATGCAGCAGGGGTACATCATCCCAATCCAAATAAACCAAATCATGGATTAAGTTTGGTTCCTCCAAAATCTGCTTTATGGTTAAATCCTCAAGGAGAAAGAATTGGCCCTATCCCACTGATGACAGCTTTTGATACTCGATATATAGTAGAAAATATATGCAAGCAGAAAGAGAAATACTCCTGGCAGATAATGAATCAAAAAATTGCAATGAAAGAATTAGCAGTATCTGGCTCAGAATTCAATGATTCAATTCGGAATAAAAATATGCTAGCATTTCTTAAAACATTATTATTTGGGAACAGAAAACTAGTAACCTCATTAACAGAAAATTGTATCGATTTTGTGACTGCAAATTCAATAGAGGAACTTGCTAAAAAAATGAATTCACTAACTGGTAATAATAATGTAGAAATTTCAGTTTTACAGAATTCAATATTAAGTTATGATCAAATTATTGATAGAGGGAAAAAATTTTTCAATGATGAACAGTTGCGACGCATCGTACATTTAAGGCAGTATAGAGGAGACAAAATACGTACTTGTAAATACCAAAAAATATTTGATAAGAAAGCATTACCATTAATTGCTGTGAGAGAATTCATACTTACTAGAAAAAGTCTCGGAGGTATTCAGACAAATTTAGATAGTCAGGTTTTAACAAAACCAAAAGATGGTTCACAACAAGTAATTAATGGATTATATGCTGTAGGTGAAGCCGCTGGATTTGGTGGAGGAGGAATCCATGGGATACGGGCATTAGAAGGAACATTTTTGGGTTCCTGTATCCTAACAGGAAGAATTGCAGCAGAGAAAATAGCCAAAGGATGATAATGAAAAAAACTGGGGCCTTTTTAACAGTATATGCTTTAGAACAAATTGGAATAAAACATACATTTGGAATTCCAGGTGTTCATAATACAGAAATATATGATGAGTTAAATAAATCTAAATTGATTGATCCAGTGTTGGTTACACATGAATGTGGAGCTGCTTTTATGGCTGATGGAGTATCAAGAACTTCAGGATCTATTGGAACATTAGTCATTGTTCCTGCTGCAGGGTTGACCCATGCAATGAGTGGAATTGGCGAAGCTTATTTGGATGGAATCCCAATGCTCATTATTTCTGGTGGTACCCGAAAAGATTCAGGACGTTATTATCAACTTCACCAAATAGATCAGGAAAAAATACTGGATGGAATAATAAAAAAATATTATCAAATAAAGAATCATGAAGATATAGTTCCTCACATTTTTGAAGCATATGAAACTGCAGTTTCAGATGAACCAGGACCAGTATTTGTAGAAATCCCTGTAGAAATCCAAATGTTTCAAGGGGAAATACAAGAGCTTCAGAAATATCATCAAAAAGTACTTCCTGGTTTGTTTGATGAAAAAAAACTAGAAAAATCAGTTCAATTATTAACTGAATCAAAATATCCAGGAATATACGTAGGATGGGGAGCAGTGGATATATCATCTGAAATTATAAAAATTGCAGAATCTTTAGGTGCTCCCGTTGCAACTACTTTTCAGGGGATAAGCGCTTTTCCAGGGAATCATCCCTTGCATGCAGGTGTGGGATTTGGGCCCTCTTCTATACCTGCTTCTCAAAAAGCATTCTCGGATTGTGATTGCTTGCTTGCCGTTGGAGTTCGATTTTCTGAACTTGCAACTGGGAGCTATGGAACTTCAATTCCTGAAAGGTTGATTCATGTTGATATTAATCCAAATGTATTTAATAAAAATTATACTGCAACAATTGCAATTAAAGGTGATGCAAGACATATAATCCCAGAAATTTCAAAAAGAATTAAATCAAGCTCATCATCAGAAAAAAGATATCGTATTGTTTCTGGTATAATAAGAAAAGAAAAGAAAAATTATCTTGAAAGCTGGATGAAAAAAAGGCAGGGTAATATTGTATCACCAGGATTTTTTTTCAATGAATTAGGAAAAAAATTGAGCGATGACACCATTATGGTCGTTGATGATGGTAAACATACATTTCTCACAGCAGAATTATTTTCAGTACAAAAATCTAGACATTTTATTTCACCTACTGATTTTAATTGTATGGGCTATTCTGTCCCCGCTGCTATTGGTGCAAAAATCAGCAACCCAGATAAAACTGTTGTTACCATAGTGGGAGACGGGGCATTTTTAATGACAGGGATGGAACTCCTTACAGCTTCAATGTTAAAATTGGGTCTGATAGTTTTTATTTTCAATGATGGTGAACTTGGCCAAATCTCTCAATTTCAGAAAATTCCATTAAACCGAAAAACTGCAAGCATTTTAGGTTGTGTGCAATTTGATGGGATTGCAAAAGCTACAGGAGCTCATTACATTAAGATGAATAATGATAATGAAATCAGTGCAGTCATTGACGCTGCATTAGAAAAATCAAGAGAGAAAATACCAGTTCTTGTAGATGTAATTATTGATTATTCAAAAAAAACCTATCTAACAAAGGGTGTTGTAAAAACAAATCTTGGAAGATTTCCCACAAGAGAAAAACTAAGATTCATTGCTAGAGCACTTAAAAGACATATCACTGGATAATAAATTTTCAATAATCCTCTTTTATTATATCTAACCTGCAAAATAAAACTATATAAATAAATTTATAAGAATGTTCTACATCTTCCCCATTAAAATAAAAAAGCCTCTATAAAAGAGGCTTTCTAATTTGTTGCCGAGATGGCTAGGTATTTCATTTATTCTTTTTCTATTTCTATATTTTCTGTAATAATATAAATATTGCATGAAAAACTGAATGGGCAATTATTGCGCTTTCAATGCCAAATTTCCAATATAACCATCCCCAAGGAAGAGTAATGACAAACATCCAAAAAAACATATTTATTATTTCTAAATTATTTGATATTAAAACACTTACAGCTGGGTAATGGCCTATAATAAATAAAATATTGCTGATTATTAAACCACTCCAAATCACTATATTCCCAGGTTTTTGAGAATTTCTATCAAATAAACGCCAAAATATCCAAATAAAGAATGATGCAAAGAACCATCTAACTATTATTTCTTCATACAAACCTGCACCAAAAATACGATTCAATATTGGAAATTGTCC
>DASCRE010000007.1:0-23842 GCA_034408645.1 Fidelibacterota bacterium
AAACTGCCTCTGGTCAGATTGGAATTGATATTTCATTGATTTTGATAGGTTAACTTACGAAACTGATAATAGTTGCATGGATTCATAAATGGGGTCGTGAGACTGGATGGAGCTTCTTTTACCAAAAGCTGGGGCATGGTAAACAAGGTCGATTTAAATTTTTTTATATTCAAACATATGGAAGCTGCGCTGATAAAGAAATCCCTTGGGAAAACACCCTTAATTTTTTTAAAACCGTATTTTTTTAGTCCGTCACGTAAAATGGTAGTACAGCTTCGGTTAAAAAAATTAAAATCTTTGTATTTTTCAGGATTTTCAGGATGGGGGTCTGAGCGATGAATAACCTTGAGCTCTTCATTAAAAATTTTTGATAGGGAAGTTTCGTCAATTCCCTCAACCCGTAATACGTGAATCGTTCGCATGAAATTCCTTCCAAATTTATCATAATAATTCCTTCCATTTTCATCTAGAGCGAACCTTCCCGTTATAGGAGAAGGAGCAAACTCTCCAAGAGCAGGACGAAAAAAATATTCTTCCGGGGTCATTATTTCATTTTCGTTCATGTAGTGGGAAAAATTAAAAATATCTCCGCCAATATTGATGGCATTGTGTCCAAAGGTGGACGCAGTGTATTTGACCAGTCTCTCATTATAATATAATTCTAAAAAGGGGACACCTTTTTTTTCTTTTTCTGGCCACAAAATATAGATGTGCTTCCCGGTTTCATAATCTTTCTGAGGCAATTTTCGTGCATGAACGGTTTGGCCTTTCCAGTGTGTTATATATCCTTCCCAGATGTGTTCGTCTTTTAAATAGTCTAGGCCGGAAGGTCCTTTGAGAAACACCTCGTTTTTTTCTATAGTTAATATTCCGGTGAAAGTTTCTTCCATAACTAAAAACTAAGTTTTTTCATAAATTCAAAAGAATGAAGGGGTCCAGAATAATCGAAATAATACCGCATATAACCTGTTAGAAATGCCCCAACTGTCTTACGATCTTTTGCCGTAATTGAGAGGTCTGGGATGGAGTCTAAAGAGTGGTTTTGTAGAGCTTCCAAAATATCTCGGCTGTTGGGAGATCCGTCGGGGTTCATGAACGTGGCCTCCGGGATCCTATCCGTAGATAGGTTTGGTTTAAATCCCAAGAGAGTGAGCAGTCTCATTTCGTAGTACCAAAAAAGAATGTTCAATCTGTTTTCTTGGGTATCCATTTTATGCAAAACGGATACCAATTCATCAAAAAGGTCTGGATGGGGGTCATTATTGATGGTTGCCTTATCTGTGATTTCCATTAATGCCAATCCGTATGACATATGTTTTAGATTATTTTGATATTTTGACCAGATACGCTGATAGGTTACCTTTGAAGTGATCTGGATACTTCTTTTAGGTTTGAAATGATAAATAAGATCTAAATAATTAATAGGCTGAAAAAAAGATATATAGTGAGGTTTTTTCTTTTTGGCTCCACGGACCATGACACTCACTTTCCCCTCCTTCCGCGTAAAACACCGTGCAATCATGCTTGTTTCTCCAAACGGAAACCTTTTCAGCACCACTGCCTCAGTGTGCACAATCATTGTTGTTTAATATGCTTTAGCAAATATCACTTCATGTTTTGCGGGATTTCCACTGTAGACACAGGTTTTTCCGGATATATCGCCATCAGAAAGAATACATCGAATGGTTGCCTTTGTTTCTTCCTTTATCTTTAACTCAGTTTCAGCATCACCGTCCCATCCACACCGTACAAAACCGCCATTATTTTCAATAATAGATTTAAACTCACTGAATGAGTCAAGTGTGTGGGTATTTTCTTCTCTGAAACTCAAGGCCTGCTGAAACAGATTGTCCTGAATGTCCTCTAGTAGGTTCTCCGTTTTGGTTGCCACATTGTTTTTTGGTATGGCAATTTTATCTCCTGTATCTCTTCTCACAAGCATCACCTGATTTTCTTCCACATCACGGGGCCCCACTTCCATTCGTATGGGGACTCCCTTCATTTCCCATTCATTAAATTTAAAACCGGGAGAATTGGTGCTCCAGTCCTGATAAACTCTTATTTTTTTCTCACCGAATTCATTAAGAATAGTTTCGATAAATTGACTGATATTCTGTTTGTCTTCATCTGTTCTGCAAATGGGAACAATAACCACCTGATAGGGTGCGACCCGAGGAGGGAGACGAAGACCCTTATCATCTCCATGTGTCATAATAACAGCACCTATGAGGCGGGTGCTCACCCCCCAGCTTGTGGCATATACAAATTCTTCCTGATTGTCCTCTGTTTGATAGGTAACGTTAAAGGCTTTTGCAAAGTTTTGTCCGAGATTATGAGATGTGCCTGCCTGAAGGGCACGCTTGTCGCCCATCATTGCTTCAATGCAATAGGTACGCTCCGCGCCGGCAAATTTTTCTGCATCTGATTTCAAACCGGTGAGAACAGGTATGGCAAGATATTCTTCGGCAAGTTTTTTGTAGAGGCCTAAAATTAACAATGTTTCTTTTTCTGCTTCTTCTTTAGTGGCGTGCGCGGTGTGTCCTTCCTGCCATAAGAATTCAGTTGTCCTCAAAAACAGTCTTGTGCGCATTTCCCAGCGAACCACATTTGCCCACTGGTTGATGAGCAATGGAAGATCTCTGTAAGATTGAATCCACTTTTTATACATGGACCAGATGACCGTTTCAGATGTGGGTCTGACTATAACTTCTTCTTCCAGCTTTGACTCTGGATCAACAATAAGGCCTTTCTCTCCTGCTTTCAATCTGGTATGGGTAACCACAGCACATTCTTTAGCAAAACCTTCCACATGGTCTGCCTCCTGAGCCAAAAAAGATTTAGGAATAAATAGGGGAAAATAAGCGTTTACATGTCCAGTGTTTTTGATCATCTTATCAAGGGCATCCCGCAGATTTTCCCATAGAGAAAAGCCATAGGGTTTAATGACCATTGTCCCCTTGACAGGGCCGTAGTCTGCCAGCCCTGCACGGGTGATTACATCTGTATACCAGGTGGAGAAATTTTGACTTCGGGGAGTAACTTTTTTAGACATAGATTATTTCTTGGATAAAAATGGGTAAAAACAATGGTTGAGAAATTACCGGCTCTCAATCAGGTTGGCAAATAAAAAGGTATTAAGGGATATAATGATAGAATTAATACTGAAGATATATTTTATTCCTCAGTTTCTTTTTCAATCACTCTAAACATTTTTTCCCCCGGCTTCACCAGCCCATATTTTTCTCTTGCGAGTTTCATAAGATACTCATCATTATGTTGTAAATTTTGTTTTTCATTTTCTAAGTTTTGTATTTCAAGACGTAATTCAGTAATAAGGTTTTGAGTTCTTTTTCGTTCTGAATTGATTTTTATTAGTTGATAAATACCATGGTCACCAAAGAAAAATATAATAACCAGTATAACACTGGCCAGTAAAACAATTCCCCGTAAGAGCCGTTTTTTTGTTGCCGTATTTTTCTGTCTGTATCGAAGAGTTCTGGGGTTTTTCTTTGGTTTTTTATTTCGTCTCATGAATTCCCTAAAACAGATATATCTGGATAGCTTGCCATGCTTCCTAATTGCTCTTCAATTCTTAATAATTGATTATATTTACATAGTCGGTCTGTCCTTGAGGCTGAACCAGTTTTGATTTGTCCCATTCCCATTGCAACTGAAAAATCAGCGATAAAAGAGTCTTCTGTTTCTCCAGAGCGGTGGGATATAATTGCACCAAAGTTATTTTTTCTTGCCATTTCTACTGCCTGCATTGTTTCAGTGACAGTGCCAATCTGATTTAATTTAATTAATATAGCATTCATTGACCGTTCGTCTACAGCACGCTGAAGATGATTTAAATTTGTCACAGTTAGGTCATCTCCCACAATTTGTATATTGCTCCCTAATGTTTTATTTAGATAGCTCCATCCATCCCAGTCGTTTTCGTCCAGACCATCCTCAATAGAAACAATGGGATATTTTTTTACCAGGGCTTGCCAAAATTCTACCATTTCTTCTGCCGACAGAGTGAGATTTTCTGAAGATAAATGATAAAGCCCCTCTTTATAAAATTCACTTGCTGCTGCATCGATGGCCAAAAAAACATCCTGCCCAACTTTGTACCCTGATTTATCAATGGCCTCTAAAATGATCTCAATAGCTTCTTCATTAGATCTAAGGTTTGGAGCAAAACCTCCCTCATCACCCACTGAGGTATTTAATTCTCTTGATTTTAGGACACCTTTTAAGTGATGAAAAATTTCTGTACCTGTTCTCAATCCGTCACAGAAAGAATTTATCCCTAATGGATAAACCATAAATTCCTGGATATCCACATTATTGTCTGCGTGGCTACCCCCATTTAGAATGTTCATCATGGGTGCCGGCATTAGCGAACTGCTGGGGCTAAGGTATTCCCACAGAGGTTCTCTCTTGTGGTTTGCCGCTGCCCTACACACTGCCATGGACACACCAAGAATTGCGTTTGCGCCAAGTAGGCTTTTGTTTGTTGTCCCGTCTGCTTCAATTAATTTTTTATCAATGGATTCCTGACCAAGAGCGTTTTTACCTTTTACTGACTCCTGTAAAACACCATTCACATTTTGAATTGCCTTTAGAACGCCCTTCCCCATATATCTATCTGTGTTGCAATCCCGAAGTTCCACTGCCTCATGTTCACCGGTTGAAGCGCCAGACGGAACCGCTGCTCTTCCGTGGGAGCCATCAGCTAATAACACATCAACCTCAACTGTTGGGGTTCCTCGAGAGTCTAGGATCTCTCTTCCGGTTATGGTAACTATAGATGAATCAGACACTTTCGTTTCACATGATTTTATTCAAATTAAAGCGGGGAACAACGCTAGACAATACACATTATAAACTTAATTGTACAAAAAAACTATAGCCCTTAATTTTCTGATAGTATGAATACCAAATTAGAAGTTTATAGGTTTGATGGACTTGAGAGTAAGGATTGGGATGATTTTGTAGATAGATCATTCAATGGAACGATGTTTCATACCCGCAGGTTTTTGAACTATCATCCACCAGATCGTTTTCAGGACCACAGCCTGTATTTTCAAAAAAAAGAGAAAGGGTACGCTGTTTTCCCCGCAGCTAGCGTCAATGAAGAAAATGGATACATCCTACACTCTCATCCAGGAGCAACGATTGGTAGTTTGGTTACAAACACCTCTCCTTCATTAAAAGAATCATTTGATTTGGTCATCGCACTAGCAAAGTATGCTCGAGATGAAAAATTTTCAGGAATCAAGATTACTCTCCCTCCAAATTGTTACAGTGAATCAATGTCAAACCAGATGGAATTTGCATTGCTTAAAATGGGTTTTACCTATGTAAAGCGGGAGATCTCAAGTGTCTTATTATTACCAGACACAGTTGAGGAGATAGCGAAAGGGTTTAAGCCATCTCACCGTCAGGCTGTACGAAAAGCAGAGAAAGAGGGGGTACAGATAAAGCAATCAACAAATTTCGAAATATTTTATAGAATATTAGAAAATAATTTATCCAAACGGCATGGTGTTTCACCTACCCACAGTCTTAAAGAGTTAGAATTATTGCAGGCCATTTTCCCAAACAAGATTATTTTGCACGGTGCATTTATTAAAGATAAAATGATAGCAGGAGTAGTAAGTTTTATCTTGAATAAACGAGCACAGTTGGCATTTTACATTTCACATGATGAAAATTTTCAGGACAAACGAGCACTAAATTTATTGTTCTTCACAATTTTTAAAGAAGCTATCAAGAGCGGGAAGAAGGTGTTTGATTTTGGTTTATTTACAGAAAATGGAGAACCCAATTTTGGGCTGGCTCGTTTTAAGGAAAATTTTGGTGCTAGCGGAGTTTTTCGGGATACGCTGGAGCTGGATCTGACCGAATAGATGTCTATTCAAGCACTCGGAAAACAATCGCTGATTTATGGCTTTGGCCATATTCTGACGCGCCTGATCACATTCTTCCTTCTTCCACTTTATACACATATGTTTACACCAGAAGAGTACGGGGTGGTTTCCCTGGCCTATGCTTTTATGGGATTTGCCTTAATTCTTTACCGTTATGGTATGGACTCAGCTCTCATGAAATATGCGGTACAAAAAGAAGGCCAGGAAAAGGGTGAATATATTTCTACGATTTATGGCCTACAGGTGATTAGTAGTGTGGTGTTTTCCTGTATACTTTTCTTTTCTAGAAATATTATTGCAAAAATTGTTTTAGGTGTGGATCAACCTACATGGATTGCTGTGCTGTCAGGGGTGCTACTGTTAGATGCGCTTTGGAATCTGCCGATATTGTTGCTTCGCACAGAAGAGAAATCTGTATCGTTTATTGCTTTTAATTTAACAAACGTTCTCTCCACGATGGGATTCAATGTTTTTTTTGTGGTTATCCTAAGAATGGGTATTTTAGGGGTTCTTCTTGCAAATTTGGCTGCGTCCAGTATCGTGTTTATACTTTCATTACCAATCATTATAAAACGTGTTAACTTTAGAAACATTAAGCCGGTAACACTTAAAATTGTGCTTAAATTTGCGATTCCTTTTTTACCTGCCGGGATTTTTACAATGATCATGGAACTTGCAAATCGTTATTTGCTATACTGGATGGCTGGCACACAAGAAGTAGGGCTTTATTCAGCTGGATACAAACTGGGGATTTTCGGTTTAATTGTAGTAATGGGATTCAACATGGGCTGGACACCCTATTTTCTAAAATGGGGTAAGGAACCCAATGCCCAAAAGGATTTCTCTCAAATAGCAACATTCTTTCTGGGATTTCTGGGGTTTGTCATTGTAGCAGTAAGTTTGTGGGTTTCAGAAATAATGCGCTTCCCAATAGGTACAGGAACTTTGATCGGGGAACAATTCTGGTCTGCTGAAAATGTTGTATTCTGCATTTTGTTTGCCTATTTCTTTTTTGGCACCTATGTGATCCAATTGCCAGGAATCTTCACGAGAGAAATAACGAATTGGATACCTATATTTCGTGCTATAGGGGCCACAGTAAATATTGCTCTGAATATTTTTTTAATTCCCAGATATGGAGTAATGGGATCTGCATGGTCCACAGTATTTGCCTTTCTATTTATGAGTTCGTCCGTTTTTATACGAAGCCGTAAAATCTACCCAGTGCCTTATAATTGGTTTGCATGTCTCTATCCCGCAATTTTTATGGGGATTGTTTTTGTTACAGGTGATGATGTTTGGATTCGCTTGGTAATTACTTTTTCCTATCCCACTATTTGGTTCCTGTTTGTAATAAATAAGGAAGAAAGGTCTGCCTTAAAAAGCTTTATCAAATGATTTATGTAGTCTCCTGTCAACATTTTCCTGATGATGAAAGAGTGTATCACCGGGAATTGATTTCACTGAAAAAACTGGGCCATTCTATCCGTTATTATACTAGGTCTGATTCAGAAATGGATATGTCCGACGAGATGATTGTCCATAAAAACTTTCCAGCGATAGAATTTTCTATTCCCAAATATTTAAATGTTTTAAGAAAAGAATTTAAAGTTTTACCACCCAAGGTACTGCATATTCACGAATATCATTTGCTGCCCCTCGCTCGACATTCAAAACGTAGCTATACTTCTAAAGTAATATATGATGTTCATGAAGATCTGCGGGTTATAAATAAAACTTTTTCCACCCGCCACCCCAGTTTACGGGCCTTAATAACCTCATTGAGAACCCATAAAGAGCGTTATTATTTGAGATATGTAGATCAGATTGTGCTGAGCAATCCAATTATCAAGGATTGTATTTTTAAAGATTGGGGGTTTGATCCGCTTGTTTTACAATGTTATCCTTCCAAACTATCCATATCTGATTTCCCTAACGATGGGTGTCGGGGAAATACTGTTCTCTATCACGGACACCTAGGGCCAGAAAGAGGCATTCAGGAATTGGTGGAATCCATGCTCATTCTTAAAAAGATAATTCCAGATATTATTTTGACCCTATTGGGTAACTTTCGACTGCCAAAATTTCAGGATGATATTCTGAGCACCATTAAAAAAAACGGACTTTCAGATAATATTAAATGGGTTGCACAAATTCCTCATCAAGATGTGTGGACCTACTTAAATAAAACAGCTGTTGGTGTTATCCCATTTCAGAAAAATTCTTTGACTATGAACAATACACCAACAAAACTATTTGAGTTTATGGCTGCTGGTTGCGGAATTGTTGCGTCAGACTTACCTCCAATTCGCTATCATGTTAGTGAATCTATTCGGTGGTCATTCCCAGGGTCAGCCCAAACTATTGCAGAAGGGCTAATTAAATTGCTACAAGATCATAGATTATTGGAAAATCAGGCACTCCAGAACCGGAGATTAATACTTAATCCATATAATTGGGAATCAATTAGCAATAAGCTAATGACCCTCTACAAAAGATTACTCTGATGAAGATTCTTTACATCTCACCAGAAAACACAGTGGGGACACTGTGCAGTTGGAAACGTGCTCACGAAGCCAAAGGTAATGAATGCACATTTATAACCCTTTATAAATCAAAACACAAATATGATCCTGGTATTTGTCTGAATTTGCCATTGATCAATACGAGTTCTTTGTATTTGGGTGGGCGACACCGCTACTATCAGAGGTTCCGAGGAGAAATGGGTGACCATAAAGAAAAAGAAGGTTATCCGCCCGTGTGGGAGCCCAATACAAAGTTTGAGAGAATGTATTTTCAATTTCGTGACTGGCTTTGGCATTTTACGGTTGAACCGGCGATTGAAAGCCTGGGACTTATGGATTATGATATTATTCATTTGGAATGGGGGTTGGAGTTTTACCGGGATGGACGATTTGTAGATAGACTGGCAGAAGCAAAAAAACATATTGTGTGCACCTATCATGGTCAAGATATGAGAACTAGGGGCGTGATATCAAAAATTGATAGTGTGTCATCATTGAATGTGACAAGTGAGTTAGATTTGTTAAAAAGACACCCCAATATTTATTATTTATTTCTTCCATTTAACTCAAAAGAATTCTCGCCGGATTATCAAATACGTGATAAGATACGTATCTGTCATTGCCCAACCAATCGTCACTACAAGGGGAGTGACACCATAATTCCAATATGTGAAACACTCGAACAAGAGAATAAAAATGTTGAATTTATTCTCATAGAAAACAAACCATATGATGAGACCCTAAGGATTAAGCAATCATGCGATATTCTGGTGGACCAGGTGCATAATCGTGGTGGTTGGGGATATGGGATGAATTCGATTGAAGCATTATCTATGGGACTTTGCTGTGTCACTGAGTTAATTCCTGATTACATAGACTTTATCCCTGATAATCCGTTTGTAAATGTGAATAGTGATACTTTAAAAAACAAGTTGCAGGAATTAGTTGAAAATCCAAATAAAATTTTAGAACATAAAAAATATTCAAAAGAATGGGTTATTAAATATCACGACCTGCACAACACAGTTGATTCTCTCTATGAATATTATAGTGAAAGAAAGTGGGTGTGAGATGAAACTTAATATTGTTTCATTTGATATCCCCTATCCCCCTGATTATGGTGGTGTTATTGATATTTACTATAAGATCAAGGCATTAAACAGTGTGGGTGTTAAAATATATTTACACTGTTTTTATTATGGAAGAAAAAGGTCATTTAGACTAGAATCTATCTGTTCGAATATAAATTATTACCGTCGATATAGAAACCCACTTCATTATTTTTCAAAACAACCATTTATTGTTAGGACGCGTAGGTCCAGCCAATTAATAAACAATCTATTAAAGAATGATAACCCAATTCTATTCGAAGGACTTCACTCATGTTTTTACTTAACGGATCCACGTTTAAAAAATAGAAAAAAGATAGTTCGAACCCATAATGTGGAACACAACTACTACGAGAGCATAGCCCAAGTAGAACAAAATTGGTTTAAGAAAAAATATTTTATATCTGAGAATAGAAAACTTAGAAAGTTTGAGAAGAATATTGAACATGCTGAGATTATTGCACCAATTTCGGAAAGCGACACAATTTATTTTTCGTCTATGTATTCAGGGGCTGTATATGTTCCCATTTTTCACGGCAATGAAACCGTGAACATAAAAGCCGGCAAAGGGAATTATGCTCTATATCACGGGAATTTATCTGTGCCTGAGAATGAAAATGCTGCATTGTATCTTATTCATAAAGTATTTAACGATATTAACGTTAAGCTTATTATTTCCGGTAGAAATCCATCTACCCGACTGTTAACTGCTGTAAATAAAAATTCAAATGTTATAATTGAGGCTAATATTCAATCGGAAGATTTACTAAATCTAATAAATAATGCACAGATTAATATTTTACCGACTTCCCAAAAGACAGGAATGAAATTAAAGCTGATAAACGCGCTTTATAATGGGCGGTATTGTATTGTTAACTCTAAAATGATAACTGATAAGATACTAGAGGAATGTTGTATAGTAGCAGACTCTGCAGAAGAAATGAAGAAAGCAGTACTAAAATATGCCAGTCGGGAGATAAACAAAAACAATATTGTGAAGCGTACAAAAATATTACAAAATAATTATTCTGATAAAATGAATGCTGATAACCTTATTTCTATTGTTTATTAATTGATAGAAAAAACACCTAATTTGTTAAAATAAATCCATTACTGCTAAAGCCCATGCCCAAATGCGATTGATACAATTTATTATATGAATTTCGGATATTCCCCCCAAAATTTATTCTAATTGAATTATAATATAATTTGTGTAAATTTGGGAAATACATTGAGATAAACTCTGAGCACCGAACAGATATTATACAATAGTTTTAGAAATAAACGGGGATACGTATCCCCGTTTTTGTTTACTACACACAAACCAAGGAGGTACACTCATGGCAGATGTTAGCTCAACCGTAGAGAATGTAGTTGGTGGAATTGTAAGCCTGATCAAGGGTCTCATCGTGTTATTCGTTTTTGCGAATATTGTTTACGATACTGGATTTGATCCGGTTTATGGAATCATAAATCTAGTTGATTCATTCCTAAGCGGTGGTTTTGCCGGACTATTGGCGCTTCTGGTTCTTGTATCGTTTTTATAGGCATCTTGTCTGAGAAATAAACGAAACCACGAACTTGAATCATCCCTAATGGAGGCAAAATGAAAAACGCACTTGACTTTATCAATAAGTGGCTAGGCGAACTTACTGAAATACTGAAATCACTGATAGTGGTAGGCGTGATCGTTGGCATACTTTTCGATGACTTTTTTGGTGTTATCGGAGGTATAGGACGTGTTGTCGGACAGTTCGGAGATGGAGGGCTAGCAGGACTCCTTGCTCTGATGATCATATATCTGTGGTACCAGAAGAAATAGCATAAATCCCATACTGATGAACGCCCCGGAAACGGGGCGTTCTTATTTTAGCGATAAAATTTATCTATTATATTTTTCTTTCAGACTTAAACATATAAGCACTCTTTAAATGGGATAGGAGATATGAGTTTAGGTCTCAATTTATAAACCATGTACTTCTTTAATAATCCTTCCTATGTTTTTATGGATGGATATCTCAATTTCTGACGTATCTCAAAACCGTCTTTAATATTAGCGACCTGGAACGCTCTTATTGATCTGCGAGATTGGTTTATTTAGGCTCAATTCATATTTTATCCCGATATAGATCGGTGAGGTGCATTTATAATTAAGATAAAAACTTAACTGAAAGCTTGGAAAAAATAGATATATTAGAATAATTTTACCCCATATGAATTTATTTCCACTCAAATTATTTCTGCTTTTTCTATTTACGTGTAATGTATTTGGAATGCCTATTGAGGTAATCACTATCGGTCAAAATAGTGTTAAAGAATTAAAAACTTTAATATATGAGGAGCAAGTATATTGTTCAACCGATGAGATCTCTCGAATATTAAAATGCCAACTTTATCATAGTGAAAAAAGAGGTAAAACTGTATTATATATTGAAAATCGAAGAGTAAAGATTTCAGCTCAATCTACCTTTATTCTTGTAGATGATCATGTGTACCAAATACCCTTCCCGAGTATCAGCAAAGCAACAGATATTTATCTTCCCGCAGCTGAATTTTTTGACATATTAAAATCATCTATATTTCCTGAATTGAATTATGATTCTAATAAACAGATTCTTGATTTCGATATTAAAGGGTTCAATATAAATAGAGTAGTAATCGATGAGAAAGCAAACGGAACCATTCTTTATATCAAAACGAGAAAAGAATTTCCTGAGGGCCATGTAAGCGCATTCAAACACAAAAATGGGTGGTTTTATGTTACGGTAAAAGGCGGAATAATTGATTTAGAAAAAGTGGAAAACACATATACCCGTGGGAATGTACGAAAAGTGACGGCAGATCAGTTAAGTGAGTCAGCACAGTTGGCTTTTAAGCTTGGCTCTGACATTGAAGAACATGAGTTATACCAGACAGATAAACCATCAGAGATAGTTATCACATTAAGAGCGCCAATTGAAAATAATGCATATATTAAATCTATGAAAACCCGGTGGTTTTTAGATACTATTGTTTTGGATGCCGGTCACGGAGGAAAAGATGGTGGGACACAAGGAAAAAGAGGAACAAAGGAAAAAGATATTACTTTGGATATTGCTAAGAGATTAGGTTCATTGATTGAAAAAAACTCTCGAATTAAAACAATTTACACCAGAGAAGAAGATGTATTTATTTCATTAAAGAAACGTACCCAAATGGCTAACGAAAAAAATGGGAAATTATTTATTAGTATACATGCAAATGCAAACCCTAATAAAAAAGTCCGTGGATTTGAAACATATCTACTTCGTCCAGGTAAAACCAATGATGCTATTGCAGTAGCATCAAGAGAGAATTCTGTTATTAACCTTGAAGAAAATAAAACGAATTTCTACGATAAACTGGAAGGAAGTAATTTAATTATGGCAACCATGGCACAAAGCATGTATATGAAAGAAAGTGAGTATTTAGCTGCCTTAATTCAAGAAGAAATTGGAAAAAAGGTGTCGTCGAAAAACCGCGGTGTAAAACAAGCAGGGTTCTATGTATTGGTTGGGGCAAGTATGCCTAATGTTCTTGTGGAGGTGGGATATTTATCAAATAAATATGAAGAAAAACTTTTAAGGAAAGGGTCTTATCGTCAAAATATAGCAGAGGGGATTTATCAAGCTGTTATCAAGTTTAAACAATCAAAAGAAAAAAATTTAGATAAGGGATGATTATCTCTGATTACCCTATCGGTGTTTTTGATTCAGGATTAGGAGGGCTTACAGTTGTAAAGGCAATCAGAGAACAACTTCCTAATGAATCCATCATTTATCTTGGAGATACCGCCAGAGTACCCTACGGAGATAAAAGTAGAACCACTGTGCAGAAATATTCTTTTGAAATTGCAGAATTTCTCTTGGGGAAAAAGGTGAAAGCGATTGTCGTCGCCTGTAATACTGCTACGGCCTTGGCCTTAGATAAATTAGAAGATTATTTATCTGTCCCGGTAATGGGTGTCATTCACCCTGGCGCTAAGACTGCTGAGCGAAAAACGGAAGTAAAAAGAATAGGTGTTATCGGTACCACTGCCACAATTCAATCCGGTACCTACGAAAAACAACTTAAATTAATTAATCAGAGATTAAGCGTAGTTTCCCAAGCCTGTCCGTTATTGGTTCCTCTTGCTGAAGATGGCTGGATGAAAGAAAAAATTGTTAAAGACATTTTAACATACTATCTTGATCCTTTAATCAATGAGGATATAGATACATTAATTTTGGGCTGTACACATTATCCAGTATTTTCAAGCCTTGTAGGTGATATTGTGGGCGCAGATATTACTTTAATAGACTCCCCATCTGAAGTTGCAATCGCATTGTTGGATTTATTAAAGGAAAACAATTTATTGACTAAAAAGAATTATTCAGGGAATTTGGATTGTTTTGTTACTGACGAAACGAGTTCTTTCCCTTTAATTGCTGAGAGGTTTCTTGGTCATCCTATTTCTAATTTATGTTTTACTGACATAAGTCGAAACTAAGTATAGCTATAAAGTAGAACCTCTTAGCGCACAAAGGTCTGTGAAAAATTTATTAACTTATTTATATGGTCTAGAACGGCGCGGGATAAAGGTTGGGCTTGACCATACAGAACAACTCCTAGAAAAAGTTGGAAATCCACATTTTTGTTTTCCTTCTATCCATGTTTCTGGAACAAATGGCAAAGGTTCAACCTGTGCAATGATAGCTTCTATCTTTCGGGAAGCTAACTTAAAAACAGGTCTTTATACATCCCCTCACTTACTTCATTTTAATGAAAGAATTCGAGTGAATGGGATTCCTATCTCAGATGAAGATATCATCCAATTTGTAAAGAGATACAGAGATAGTTTTGATGACATTCCCGTTACGTTTTTTGAAGCAACAACAGCGTTGGCATTTTGGTATTTCAAAAAATCCTCGGTTGATATTGCAGTGATTGAGACCGGGCTTGGGGGTAGACTTGACTCTACAAATGTGCTCTCCCCAAATCTGGCGGTAATCACTCCTATAGCTCTTGACCATCAGCATTTATTAGGTAGAGATTTGAGAAGAATTGCCAGAGAAAAAGGTGGAATTATCAAATATAAAACACCAGTAGTAATTGCACCACAAGACCAAAAAGCAGCACATGTTTTACAGGGGATAGCCAGTCAAAATAAATCTATATGTTGTTTTGTAAAATCTCCCACCATATTAAAGACAGATTGGGAAAAAATGGAAACCCGTTTTCGGTTAAATAAAATTACATATACAATTCCCTTTCTCGGTAGTCATCAAGCAGTAAATGCAGCAACAGCAATTCAATCTGTTTCGACCTATGATAGCATAATTTCTACCTCAATAATTAAAAAGGGTCTGGATAAAACAATTTGGCCGGGGAGACTGCAGAAAATGGATAAAAAACACCCAATATTTTATGATGTAGCTCATAATGCACATGGATTAAAAGCAATATTGGAAACATTTAATTCTCTAGGTCTTCAGAAACCCTTAGGGTTATTCTGTTCAAAAAAAGATAAGAACTTGGAACTTATTGCACTTGAAATTAAAAATAATTTCTCTAAATTAATCACTGTATCAAATAAAAACGAGGATTTGTTTTCCTCTTCTGAGTTGAATAAGCAGTTAAAAAGTTTTGGGACAAAAAGCAACCCCAACGACAATATTTATAAAGCTTATGAAAAATATAAACACAGGAAAGATTCATCTGTACCGGTGCTCATTTTTGGTAGCCATTACATTGCAAGGGATGTTTTTGATATATTTGATTTTTTCTTTGACTCTGGTATCATCTAATGTAATTTCCCGCCTGAGCTGTGACCAGCCCTCAGCAGGTTTTTCTTTATAATAACCCTTTTCCATTTAAGGAACTATCTATGGATGTAAACGAACTGAAATCATTAAAAATAAAGGAACTTACGAAATTATCGCAAGAGATAGGTGTCCCATCTGTTTCTGGTTTGAACAAGCAGGAGATGATTGTTCTCATTCTTAAAGCGCAAGCTAAAAAAGATGGAGTATTGTATGCCAAAGGTGTATTGGAAGTTATGTCGGACGGATATGGTTTTCTTCGTAGCTCAGATTTTAATTATTTACCAGGCTCCGATGATATCTATGTGAGCCCTTCTCAAATAAAACGGTTCGGTCTTCGTACCGGACATCTCATATCAGGGCAGATAAGACCACCAAAATCTAAAGAACGATTTTATGCTCTGCTAAAAATAGACTTGGTAAATGACCGTCCATTTGAGGAAGTCAGAAAAGCAATACTTTTTAAAAACCTTACTCCCTACTATCCAGAAGAGAAATTTATTTTGGAAACGGATTCAAAAAATCTGTCCATGCGAATATTAGATTTAATTTCTCCCATTGGGAAAGGGCAGCGAGGGTTAATCGTTGCTGCACCTAAAACCGGTAAAACGATTCTCCTACAGCATCTCGCAAATTCCATTAGGAAAAACTCACCCAAGACCAAGCTACTGATATTACTTGTTGATGAAAGACCGGAAGAAGTAACTGACATGAAACGTAGCGTTGATGCGGAGGTAGTAAGCTCTACATTTGATGAAATTCCGGAGCGACATGTTGCTGTTGCAGATATGGTACTTCAAAAAGCGAAAAGGATGGTGGAATATGGCGAGGATGTTGTCATTCTTCTGGACAGTCTTACTAGATTAGCACGGGCACACAATTCCGTAATTCCTCACAGTGGTAAAATTTTATCAGGAGGTGTGGATGCAAATGCACTAAAAAAACCAAAACAATTTTTTGGTGCTGCACGGAATACCGAGGAAGGTGGGACCCTTACAATTGTAGCAACGGCTCTTGTGGATACAGGAAGCAGGATGGATGATGTTATATTTGAAGAGTTCAAGGGGACAGGAAATATGGAACTTGTTTTGGACAGAGGCCTGAGCGATCGCCGTATTTTCCCCTCCTTTGATCTCATCAGATCAGGCACTCGCAGAGAAGAGCTTTTAGTTAGCAAAAAACATTTGGGAAGAATGTGGATTTTAAGAAAATTGCTAAATGAAATGAATTCTATTGAAGCAATGGAATTTTTTCAGGAAAGGATTAAACGGACAAAGTCTAATGAAGATTTCATGAACACAATGAGTAAATAATATAATATTTAAAACATGATTTTTATAATTTATAAAGAGGTCACACAATCGAGGAACCCGGCCAAGAAGGAAACTATCCGCGGACAGTAACCCTTCGTCTCATTACGGATAAACCGGTAAAGAAAACACCCTATCAAGTGAAAGGTGTTTTCATAAACCAATTTGCAGATGATCCGATTATCCCCTTGCTTAACGGGCAATACAGAAAAGAATTCCTGTATCCACGTGTGCAAGTAAAAATATTGAACGAACAAATTTATCTCGTAGGAATTAATGAAGGCGTGAATTATCTGCTATCTTTGAAAGAAAAATTTAACACGCTTGATTTTGGCAACATTACCTTTCGGATAAATGATATAAACATTGATGAAAATTCGGATATCTTATCCCCTTCTAATCAACCTATAAAGTATAGATTTATTTCTCCCTGGGTTGCACTAAACCCTGGCACAAAGAAACGATATAAAAATTTGAATAACTCAGAACGGATTAAATACCTTAGCCAGTTACTTACTCATAATATTTTATTTTTGGGAAAAGAAATGGGGATAACCATCGATACAAAAGTATATACTTGGCTTACATTATCATCTTTGTTTCCAAAGCCTGTGGGAGAGAAAAACTGGGGCTCATTTTCTGGGGGATTTAAAACCAATTTTATTTTACCGAATTATATTGGTTTAGGTAATGGAATAACACGTGGTTTTGGTACTATTTATGGATTCTCTGATTCGGATGGATTCTCTTTTGATGAAGAATTATTGAAAGAAGAACCAAAATTTAAAGAAAAAACTAAGAAGAAGCCCCCCCCACATAAATTCAAAAAGAAAAAAGGAAGCGATAGTCAGAAAACGAAAGAACATACAAACTCGTATAAAACTAAGAAAAAAAAGAACACTAAATTCAAAAAGAAAAACCATCCCCAATTTGTTGATCAAGCTAATGATGACAAACTCGATAATGGACATAATGATTTTAATTTTAACAGGGGTAAATTCCATAAAAAACAACATGAATTCTAATATTTATTGAAGACTCTCTAAAATATAGTATTAAAGAAATGACAAATATAGGTACACACACAAAAGGAAGAATTTTATGGGCATGGTTTATGTTTTTGGGGAATAAGGTAAATTTATAAAGACCCATATTTTAGGATACTAGATAAAGATGAAATTTGCCAGAAGAATATCAAAACTTAAGCCATCCTTTACCATGCAAATGGCTGCGACAGCAGCTCAAATGCGACAAGAAGGGTTGGATGTTATTAATTTTACAGTTGGAGAACCTGACTTTTCAACTTCTGCCCATATTTGTGAAGCAGCGAAGACCGCTATAGATGAAGGGTTTACAAAATATACTCCTGTTAGTGGCACCTTGGATTTAAAATCAGCTATCCAGACAAAAGTAAAACGGGATAACAATATCGATATCAATTTGGACCAGATTTTGGTGTCAAACGGGGGGAAACAAAGTCTTTACCTTGCCTGTCAGGCTTTATTTGAAAAAGGCGACGAGGTATTAATTTTTTCTCCTTATTGGGTCTCTTATCCAGAAATGGTACGGTTATCAGATGCGGAACCAATAACTATTGAGACTGATTCGGAGAATCAATATGAGCCAGATTTTAAAAACTTAGAAAATAAAATTACATCTAACGTAAAAGGGGTTATTATTAACAGTCCTTCAAACCCTACAGGATCGGTTTGGTCAGATAATACAGTTAAACGTGTACTGGAAATTGCAAAACAAAATGGATGGGTGGTGTTTTCTGATGAATGCTACGAGCAATTAGTCTATGATGCACCCTTCAAAAGTATAGAGTCTCTCAATGAAGTTGGAGCTGATGTTATCACCTTTATGACTTTATCTAAATCGTATGCAATGACAGGGTGGAGAGTGGGATATGCGTTTGGAAATTATAATTTAATTAATGTAATGGGGAGGCTTCAGGGACAGGAAACATCCTGCGCAAATTCCATTGCTCAAAAAGCGGCAATTGAAGCTCTTATAGGGGACCAGTCATCTATGATTGCAATGAAGGAAACTTTTAGAAAAAGGAGAGATTTAATGATAAGTTTATTAAATGATATACCTAAAATATCTTGCGAAAAACCAAAGGGGGCATTTTATGCATTCCCGGATTGTTCAAAATATTTTGGAGCTCAAGATAACGGTAAAATAATTAACACATCTACGGAATTATCGGAATATATATTAAGTAAATCAAAGGTGGTTACCGTTCCCGGAGATGGATTTGGGGCTCCAGGACATATAAGATTTTCTTATGCAGTTTCAACAGAAATAATAATAAAAGGAATAGGTCGATTAAGACAGGCACTAGACCAATTAAATTAATTAGGAGAATAAACAATGAAAAAAGGAATTCATCCAGAATATAAAACAGGAAAAGTCCACTGTGCATGTGGAAATGAGTTCGAAGTGTACAGTACTTTAGGTGATCAGCGAATCGAAATTTGTAATGTATGCCATCCGTTTTTTTCTGGTAAACAAAAACTTATTGACACAGCAGGTAGAATAGAAAAATTTGAACAGAAATACGGAAAGACATCTAATCAATAATTATTATAGGGGCTATACTTCTATAGAAAATATTTCTATTGTTCAAGTACGTCTCTCTTTATGAGAGTTTCATTTAATGCGCTATGCATTATGAGGCCTTCGATTATTGTGGGAGGGCAGGCTGTTATTGAAGGCGTAATGATGCGTGTTCCTGGTGCAGTAGCAATAGCCGTGAGGGATCCTAGTGGGCAAATTCGTATTAAACGAAAACCATTTTTTTCTGTCACAGAAAAATCTAAATTTTGGAAAAAACCGATTTTGAGGGGCGTAGCTTCATTATTCGAAGCAATAAAACTAGGGTATTCTACATTACAGTGGTCTGCTGATATTGCCATACCACCTGATAAACCGGATAAGAGACAAAGCAAACTTGCTGATGTTTTCGCGATATTTATATCAGCGGGATTGGCACTTTCCTTGTTTCTCATTATTCCAATGTGGATAACGACCAGCTTTTTAAATTTTGAAAAAGATGCGTTGTGGTTTAATATAATTTCTGGAGGATTTCGTATCTTCTTTTTTATAATTTATTTAGTATTGATATCTTTTTTAAAAGATGTCCAGCGCCTGTTTCAATATCATGGATCTGAACATAGAGTAATATATAATTTTGAGTCGGGGAAAGAACTGAATGTTAAACGCGCACAATCCTTCCCAACTCAGCATCCCCGCTGTGGTACTAGTTTTCTTTTTATTGTTCTACTTTCCGCTATATTAATATTTGCTTTAGTGGATACAGTCATCATTTCCATAATGGGAACCATTTCTTTACCTATTCGACTGTTATTTCATATTCCCTTGATTCCCTTCGTATCTGGAATTGGGTACGAGATTATAAAATTGACCGCACGGAAAGAATCACTTCTATTTCGTATTCTTAGGAAACCAGGGCTTTGGTTACAGAATATCACAACTAGACACCCAGAAGATGACATGGTGGAAGTTGCTATTGAGGCATTGAAATCTGCATTTGGAGATGAATATGAAAAAATATCCGGCAAGAAATATATTGCTGAGGCAATTGGATGAAAGAAAAAGTAATGGATATAATTAACCATTTTGAGGAAATTGAAAAACAGTTTTCTACTCCTGAAGTAATCGGAAATCCAGAACGTATAAAAAAAATAGCCAAAGAAAGAAGTCGCTTAGAACCGATTGTTAAGAAGGGTCGAGAATATATTGAATTAGTTAAACAACTTGAAGAATTTAATGAAATTTTATCCGGAGATGACGAAGAACTCATCCATTTAGCAAAAGAAGAGTTGACAGAGTTGAGTAGCCGGAAAAGCACAAAAGAAGAAGAAATGAAAATATTGCTCCTTCCAAGAAATCCTAATGATGATAAAAGTATAATCATGGAAATTCGAGCTGGGACGGGAGGTGATGAAGCCGCTTTATTTGCAGCTGATCTATTTCGGATGTATTCCCACTACGCTGAGAAGGAAAATTTGTCTTTAAAAATCATGGATGCAAACGAAACAGGAATTGGAGGATTTAAAAGCATTACATTTGCATTGAATGGTGAGGGTGCCTATGGGAAATTGAAGTTCGAAAGTGGTGTTCACAGAGTTCAAAGAGTTCCTAAAACTGAAGCAAGTGGGCGACTTCACACTTCAGCTGCAACTGTAGCTGTTTTGCCAGAGGCGGAGGATGCGGATATTGAGGTCAGGGATGAAGATTTAAAAGTAGATACATATCGGGCCAGTGGCGCAGGCGGTCAGCATGTCAATAAAACGGAATCGGCAATACGGATTACACATATACCGACAGGACTTGTTGTCACATGCCAGGATGAAAAGTCTCAGCATAAAAATAAATCAGCTGCTATGAAAGTCATGCGTTCCAGATTGCTCGCCGCTGAAGAAGAAAGATTGGCTAGAGAACGAGCAGAGACTCGCCGCTCTTTGGTTTCAACTGGAGATCGTTCTGCTAAGATAAGAACCTATAATTTTCCTCAAAACAGGGTAACTGATCATAGAATAAATTATACTACCCATAATCTTGAAAACATGATAAACGGAGATTTAATATCGTTTATTGAGCAACTTCAATTAGCGGAGCAGCAGGAGCAGCTAACGGGGATTAGTACAGGGTAACCGATGTGGGTTTATCAAATCAATTAATGCGTGAATTGTTATCATGGGGAGAAAGGGAGTTGGACCATCACCATATTGAAAATTCCCGCCGGGAGATTCTTTGGATGGCAAGCGAACTGTTTGATTGTGGAATGAGCGACCTCCATTTTAATAAAACACCTATTACTGATCACCATGTAAAAATATTCAAGAAATGGATTCAGCGAAGATTAAATCGCGAACCGGTTCAGAAAATCACAGGGAAAACAGAGTTTTATGGATTACCTCTTCATTTAGATTCAGGTGTCTTTATTCCTAGGCCAGAAACGGAACGGTTAGTTGATGAAGTAAAAACGCTTGCATTAAAAGAAAAACCAATTTCAATTTTAGATATTGGCACGGGATCTGGTTGTATAGCAGTTGCTTTGGCAGCTAATCTTAATAATGCAGATGTTACGGCAATTGATATTTCTTCTGAAGCTCTAAAAGTAGCAAAAATAAATGGGAATTATCACAAATTAAAAAATATTTGTTTTCAAAAAATGGATATTATTCAGGAAACCCCAAAACACCCCTATGATTTTGTTGTTTCTAATCCCCCGTATATTTCAAAAAAAGACATGGAATCTTTAATGCCGGAAGTTGTCGAACATGATCCGGCCTTAGCGCTGACAGACAATGCCGACGGATTAACTTTTTATAAACATTTAGCAAAGCATTTTCATACTCTTGTGGATAAAAAGGGATATATGGTACTAGAAACCGGAAATGGTGATCACCCGTTCGAAGTATTGGAAATTTTCTTTAAATACGGACTTAATGCAAAGCTAAAAAAAGATTACTCAGGGGATTATAGAGTCCTCATAGCAACCTCCAAATGAATTTATTGGCAAGTTATGTTCGTATCCTTCGCCCAATTAATATTATCATTTCTACCACAACGGTTTTTATTTGCGCGGACATTCTTAATGCACTTGACAACAAATCTCTCCTTGTTTATACTGTTTTGATATTAGGGGTCCTTATAGGCGGTGCAAATATATTCAATGATATTCAGGATAAAAAAGCAGACAATGTAAACAAACCAGACAGGCCCATTGCCGCAGGACATATTTCCCTGAAAGCGGCGGCATATTATTCAAAAGTAATGTTTATTTTAGGTATAGGTATGTGTTTTTTTCTCCCCATTTCAGCCGCTCTAATTGTTTGGTTTATTGCACTTCCCCTCATGATAATTTACTCACTCAAATTGAAATCAGTACCCTTATTGGGGAATGGTGTAATAGCTTTTTTGTTAGGTCTTACCTTTATTTTTTGCGGGTTGGTATTTGGGGATATTTTGCCAATGATTGTTCCGGCATGTCTTGCCTTTTTTCTAACGTTTGTAAGAGAATTAACAAAAGATATTGAAGATATAAAGGGTGACAAAGGATCGGGAATAAACACCTTCCCTATAATGTTTGGATTAAATAAGGCTGTTCAGTTGGTTATTGTGCTTTCGGTAACAACAGGTATTTTTTCATTTATTCCGTATTTAATAAAATTATATTCTGTTTTTTATCTTATTCCGCTTGTTTTTGGAGTTGAGTTCCCATTGGCAGTTGTTGTGTTTTTGTTCATGAGGTCTCATTCTAAATCGACAGCAAAAAAATCCTCAGGTCTCCTTAAAATCGCAACCATTATGGGAGTTATTTCAATCTACACCGGAGCAACAATTGGGAACTGAATTCGTACATTTGCATAACCATTCTGACTATAGCCTTCTAGATGGTGCTCAGCCCATTAAGAAAATGATAAGTCATACAGAAGAACTGGGGATGAATTCTATTGCGTTAACCGATCACGGAAATATGTTTGGTGCGGTAGATTTTTATATTCAGTGTGAACGAAAAGGAATAAAACCGATTATCGGTATGGAAGCTTATATTGTTGGGAAGGGAAGTCATACAATTAAACAGGCAGCTCAAGAGCACCGCCAGCGGACATATCATATTATACTTTTGTGTAAAAATAATGAAGGATATAAAAATCTAATAAAACTATCCTCTGCGTCTTTTCTAGATGGATTTTATTATAAACCACGAATAGATAAGAATTTGTTAACAAAACATTCAGAAGGCCTTATTGGCCTCTCTGCCTGTTTGAACGGTGAGATAACCAGCCTTCATTTAAATGGGAAAGATCTTGAAGCTCAGCGTGCTGTTGAAGAATACGTTGATATTTTCGGAAAAGACAATTTCTTAATTGAGATTCAGCGCCATGGTATGAAGGAAGATTACGCATACGAAAAGAACTTGGAATTGGCGAAGCATATGGGGCTTAAATATGTTGCAACCAATGACGTCCATTATACTCAAAAAAAGCACTGGAGTTCGCATGATATACTCATTTGTCTTCAAAGTAATCATTTTCAAAGTGATGTAAAAAGAATGAGATATGAGAGAGAGGAGTTTTATCTCCGTTCTCCTGAAGAGATGAGAAAACTTTTTGATGATCT
>DASCRE010000008.1:0-4009 GCA_034408645.1 Fidelibacterota bacterium
GGCTCCAATTCATCCACCTGCTCATAACTCTCTCCAAAACCAAACAACGTACCCGGGATCACAATTCCCTCAGGATCGACAATATCTGTGTAAGATACCGGTGTGGATATACCACTGATAAGATTCCAGTCGTTCTGCATTTGAATGGTCAAACTATTGATTGATGAACCGGTTATGTCTGTCTCTCCTGAATCCTCAAAGCGAAGCCAATAGCCTGTTCCGGGATTTAATTCTGATTCCTGAACATAGCTGTCCTCAAAAGAAAACAGCGTCCCCTCAATAGATGTCGGATACACATTCATCTGACTATTGTTCCCTACCATCACAGGAACTCCCATTAAATTCCAATCTGACATGTTGGATACCGTAACGGTCATATCTCCCCCTGAAGGAGTGAACACATAATATCCCGTCCTATAAAGATTGCCCCGGTGCATGCTCCAAAAATCATCACTGGTTCCCGCTGTTTTTACATCTACATTTACAAGAGAGTTGCTGGTGCCCATGAGAATCTCAAGGTCCCCATCCCCATCTGTGTCCTTCACTGTGGGGGCACCCTTGAACGGAAACTCATAGCTCAGAGGAAAATACTGAACAGGTTCTCCGTCCAGTGTGTAGGCCAGGACATCTCCAACCTCATTGCCTGAGATCACTACAGTTTCATTTGTTTCACTGTCCAATACGGAAAATACAGGTGATGAGTTCACATCTCCTCCTGTCTCAATAGGAAAACCATTGAGAGCATTCCCGTTCACATCCACTCCATACAAAAATCCGTCAGAAGAACCAAAGAACACAGCCGGCATACTGTTCAACTCAGTAAAACCTGCTGTAGTTATGATATCATCCCCTGTCTCAACCTGAAATCGAAGGGTCCCATCACTGTTTAGTGCATAAAAACTGTCATCACGGCTTCCAGCAAAAATGATCTTCTCACCGTTGTGCTCAAGTACTGATGGCGCAGACCTGAAATCATTATCTGCCTCAAAAGGAAAACCATCCGCTACCGTACCATCATCATATATAAGATAAATGTTCTCACCGTCTGTTCCGCAGACAATGTCCACTCTCCCGTTTCCATTGAAATCTGCCAGGGCTACTCCCCTTTGTATCTTCTCCCCAAGCTCTATAGGAAACCCTCCTACATCTGTTCCATCAGGGTTTACTGCAAAGAGTTTTCCCGGAGAGGAATAACCTCCCACGATGATCTCCAGCTCACCATCACCATCAATATCACCAAGGGCCGGTGAGCCCATGAGATACTGGTCCGCATCGTAGTCCATCTCAACAGTGCAATCTCCATCTAGTATATAAAGATGGCGGCTTTTTGAAGACACAATGATCTCCAACTCACCATCGCTGTCCATGTCAGCAATAGCGGGCGAGCCCCAGGTCTGGTTTCCGGTGTCAAAGGTGCACTGCTCTTCACCGGAATGGTTCAAAACCGTAACTGTACCCTCATTATCGGTAATAACGATCTCATCCACACCATCTCCATCAAGATCTGCCAAAGCTGGAGAAGATAATATCTGGTTCGTTAATAGAGGGAAACCAGGTTGATCTAAACGGACAGGCACAGATATCTGATATTCATAATCATATACATCATCATTTTGATTTTGCAGTGAGACATTGAGAACACATTCTTTATCACTAATTACAATATTTATTGGAATCTGAACAGCTAACAAATTATCTCCATCACCAGAAAAACTTAATGGCAATATTCCCTCAAAAAATATATTTCCATCTGTAACTGGAAGCTCAGGACAGGACAGCTCACCAGTTACATTTTCAGCGAAATTTGATGTGATATTTTCTAACGATATCTCAATATATACATCTTCCCCGGGATTAATAACACCATCAATTTCTTCGGTTATGGTTAATTCATTTAGCTCCAAATAAGGCTCAAAAATATCAACGCCTACTGATCTCCAGGCATCATAAACGGTTTGCTGAATTGATGAATCAGAAGGATAAAGGTCATTCGCTGTTTGAAGCATCTTCCCGGCCGCAATGAAAAATCCATCATATTCAGCTAGATAATAGGCATTCCAGTTAAACCAGATATTTCCTGCTATTTCTCTTGACACAATAGCGTCCTCGCTAAAAGGTTCAACCTCAATACCGTAATGGGTATCACCATTGATAGTAAGATAGAGCACTTTATTTGGCACACTTGAGTTAGTATGCACTCCACCAAAATCGGAAGAACCGGTGAAATAATAGGGTGACTCAATATGGTCCGGGTCACCAAAAATCGTAGGGTCCTGAATGTTTCTAATTCCATTACCATTTAGTGTTATATCTTCTGCCATTTCCCAATCACCTCCATCCTGGTACATGGCTTCAACGAGATATCCAAACACATCAGACATGTGTTCATTCAGTGCTCCAGGCTGGTCCTGATAAACCAACCCTGATGTATGTTCAGTGAATGAGTGAGCAAACTCATGGGCAACCACATCCAAACCGGCACACCAGGGCCTGTATTCTCCGCTCCCCATCCCATAGTTCAATGTTTGGTTACCTGCGTTGTAGAAAGCATTATTTAATCCCCAGGGGCTTCCAGGTCCATAATCAATAAGATTTGCAAGTCTGAGACCTGTTCCGCTCATTCCCAAATAACCAAAGGAATCAAAATATTCTAATGTCTTTGTATGATAATCGTGAGAGCTGACACCAGACGCATGAGATGTAGAACCAATGTTTGAATCAAAAACAGATGTCTCACTGTTTACATAAAATATATCTGTATAATAATTCCCATAGTTAGATAGAGTAAATATTGGCTCCCTGTCAGAGTTGTCAGTATTTATCATATTTACATTTCCTGTGCTAATGTTGATCATATCAATTTCAATTCTTGGGTCATCACAGGTTCCGTCATCTAGGTCCCACAAGAGATTTGATTCTATGAAGCACTCACCATCACAGTCTTCTATATATCCATCTGAACAGTTCCCCTGTTGGTAGCTCATGACACAGTCATCATAGTTCTGTCCATCACAATCTCCGTAGTCCCAGCAATATTCCTCACAATAAATATTTTCTGTGCTCAGCCCACCTGTTATTGAAGGAAAATCTATTCCCTCATATACATAGAGACTGTCAACCCATTCTCCCAATAAATTTTCACCCGATCCCAGGATAGGCCCTTCAAAATAAATAAGTGAAAATATATTAATAACTTCACCGGAACTGGCATCCACAACTATTTTTTTGGAATCATAGCGAGAAATTAGTCTTATACTATATGCAAGAATAGGTGCAGATTTATAAGTATAAATAATTAGTTCAGGATTTGCTTTTTTTAGCAAAATACCATCCGTTTTCTTTTTAACTAAATTAAGCGCCATTTTAGGTATAATTCGCGGGACAACATTTACATCCTCAATCAATTGATAATCGTTTGACAATGAGGATATTTGATGGTGAGTATTGCAATGGATATCTAGAAATCTGCCCTGCACAGGTATACCATTATAGAGTTGTTGATATCGAAAATGTTTTGAACCAGATATTGAGCTTTGTGTTTTTTGATAAATAAAATCTTCTGTAAAACTATTTTGAGATAAAAACTTCTCGATCGAGATACAAAATATTTCTATATCTCTAACATCTATGTCAGATCTTTTAGGCGAAAATTTTCCGGAAATTATAGTGATAATATTCCCAGAAGTCATTTGGATATGATTTATGTTATCATTTTTTAATATTTGAAATAAATCATTTCTGGAATTCTCACTTCTTAACAGGGTGATTAAAATTACCAATAAAAAGCCTATATTTTTTTTTATTCTCATGAACTTCCTCAAGTTATATGTTACACTGAGTTTATTTTTTTTGAAATAAATCCTCCGTATCCGCTTTCAAAGGGAAATGAAAATGTTCCATAACCCTTCACAAACTTTGGTGTGAAACCGCTTTTGGTCAAAATATTTTCTAATTCCTTTCTTTCAAAAAGCCTCAGTCTATGGACCTCCTGATCTCGTTTAAGTCCAGT
>DASCRE010000009.1:0-4420 GCA_034408645.1 Fidelibacterota bacterium
GGACAGCGTGACGCAGGTGAGGGAGCGCTTCTTTCTGATAACGATCCCCGTAACCGGAGGCCAGTAGAAGCAATCAACTCATCGGTTACACCATCGTACTTTAACTTAGATCTTGGTTTGGATAAAATAATAAGTGTAGCAGGGGCAAACGTAAAGGTTTTTCTAACCATTACAAATTTGCTGAATACACAACATATTATTAATGTGTATAACCGCACAGGCGATCCATATGATGATGGGTTTTTAAGTGATCCGGCACTGAGTTCATTGGTTGTTAGTGGTCGGGGACCAGAGTATGTCGAAATGTATGAGAAAATCAATCTCGCAAACCGAAATCATTGGTTGAATGACCATGGGTTTGATATGTTTGGTATTCCTCGTGAAATTAAATCAGGTATTCAAGTCTCCTTTTAAGGAGGGTTGATAATACCATATTAAAAAGTGGAGATTTTTATGAAATTCAAAAAATCAATCATTTGGGCAATATCAAGCGTCCTTCTCTTGGTTTCGGCCATAAGTGCTGAGGAAATTAAGGGAGATATTGATGCAGGGAAAACCGCATCTAACAGGCGCTTGGCTAAATTTGCTGACGCCGGACCTTCTCTGACGTTTTTCAACGTTAATAGTTGGAAAATTCAAATGGGCCATGAAGGGTTCTTCGATTGGGGCGCCACTTCACATGGTTCTGCTGGTAACTATCCCAAAGGTATGGGGAGTGTTATTTTTGCCGAAGGTATCCTTTGGGGAGCCAAAGTAACAGATGAATACGGTGTGGATTCGGATGGAACACTTCTTACCGATGGTACCGGTGGTGGAACACCCCGTATTCGGGTGAATGGTTCTATGTACAATACTGGTCTTAAAGCCGGTAAAGTTCTTAGGGATGCGACTGGAAAGATTTTAACGACAGGATACTCAGAAGACTGGAGAGCACAACAAATCTGGCGCGTCAGAAGGGATTGGAACACAGCAGACCTTAGGGGTGATATTGCGATTGTGAAAAATGCTACAGCTGCTACGCTTACAGACGCACAAATTGCAGCAGGAAAAGCACAGTATGAACACGATTGGAATGATTGGCCAGCAGATGAAGGTGCACCTTTCGACGATGTAAATGGTGATGGTGTTTATACCGCTGGTACATGGGATGCAGCAAACAAAGTATGGGTTGGCGACGTTCCTGGTATTCCCGGTGCAGACCAAACGGTTTGGACGGTGGCTAATGATTTACCCGATGAATATACGGACACTGGAATACCGGTATCTGTATCTGAAGGCGGTTGGGGATCGCCACCTATTGGATTCGAAATTCAAATTACTTTATGGGGATACGATTTTCCATTTTCTAATCCACTTGCAAGTATGATGTTTAAGAGAGCGCGTATTAATTATGTTGGATTGCCTGGCGGTCCAGCAGATGCAACGCTTGATACGTTATATTTTACACAGTGGTCTGACCCGGATTTGGGCACATATACAGATGACTTCGTTGGTTGTGATACCACACTTTCATTGGGGTATGTATATAATGGTAACAAATTTGATGATCAATTTTATAGTAGTTGGGGTAGCGCTGTTCCTGCAGCTGGTTATGATTTTCTAGAAGGGCCAAAAGTTGATGCAAATGGTGATGGTGTATTAGATACATTAGGTATGACCAGTTTTGTATACTTCGCTGCGGGTTCTTCTGTGAGTGATCCTAGTACAAAGGTGTATGCAGGAACATTACAGTGGTTTAACCTTATGGAAGGGTATTTGCCTCGCCCAGAATATCCGACACAGGAACCTTTTGTAGACCCCGTAACCGGACTGTCTGAAACATACGTCATGGCAGGTGACCCTGTAAAAGGGACCGGCTGGATTGATGGTATGATTCTGCCTCCTGGCGATCGTCGACTTGTTATGAATACTGGGCCATTTTCAATGGCAGTGGGTGATACACAGGATGTTGTTATTGGGTTGATTGGTGGTATGGGAGAAGATGCGCTTAGCTCTGTTACTGTGATGAAATATCACGACACTTATGCACAATTTGCATATAATAACAATTTTGTTTTGCCCACACCTCCAAGAAGCCCTGTTGCTTCAGCTTTTGAAGGAGACGGATATGTTACGCTTCAATGGGACAAGGATTATCAACTGATAGAAAACTCTGTTGTTGAAGGGTTTGCATTTGAGGGGTATAAAATATATCAGCTACCGAGTGCAGATGCAACGCCGGATCAAGGGTTGGTTATTGCAACGTTTGACGTAAAAAATCTTGTAAGAGTTATTTCGGGAAAAAAGGTAGATCTTGGTTCAGGATTACTTCTTGAAGTCCCGGAACATTACGGTTCAGACACCGGTATTCGTAGAGACCTTACAATTACGAAAGACTATCTTAAAGATAGACCAATTACAAATGATAGGCCTTTTTACTATGGCATTAGTTCTTATTCCTACAATAAGGCATTGGCTGCAGATCCATCATCGCCATTTATCTCACTAGAATCTTCCATGACAGTGGTGACTGTTGTTCCCAAAAAGCCAGATCCAGGAATATCTTATGATGTTTTATCCGGAGAAAGTTTGACAGTTTCACATACGTCCGGTTCAGCAATTGCAAGCGCAAACGCAACCGTTGTTAGTCCATCAGACCTTACGGGAAATGAATATGAAGTTTTCTTTAATAACCAACATTACTATCGTGATGTAGATGGCCGTTGGAAAGAAACGGCTTTCCCAGATGCTGTTGGTAAAGTTCGCTTTAAAGGATCATCCGCTTTTGATTGTTCTGGATCAACCATTACCGCTAGCGCGTTGGCATCTGCCAAAGTCGGAACTGTTGATTTAACTTTTTCCTTTGACATGGACTGCGGAAATAACTGGGTTGATGGAATCGCTCTTGATTTACCAGACGATTTAACCGTCAACAGCTTTGGAACGCCAGTTACTGGAACAAGTGGAAATACAGCAAACAATTTAGGCACCCTTGATGCGACAACGAACACCATTACCTGGGGAAATGACTTAAGAAGTGAATGGGGCGCTATAACAGGTAATATAGTATGGTCAGTAAATGTGAATCTACCAACATCCTATCCTTTGGCGATTGCCTATACCGTTTATGATGATGGTTATGATGGCACGATTGTGGATGCAACGGGTGATATTTCTATAACAGAATTAGGCTATGCTTATGAAACAATTAAGCATTGGAATGTTAAGAATAAAACAACCGGAGCTGTGGTTATTGAAGATCAATATGTATTGGATGGTGTCGCGGTTAAACATGTCACACACGATGGAAAACTCAAAAGTGCGGGTGATGATAAAGGTGATTATTTATCCTCAGCAGAAGGTTTTAGAGTTACAGTGAGTGGCGGATATGCGGCTCCGTCGGATTTTAATCAATACACGCATACCAGACCTGATAACAGTACAGATGTGTTCTCGCCCGGTCGTGCTACGGCCTGGTTAAATTATGATCAACATGGCAAGCCTTTCATTGTTACCAGTTATGGAATGCAAGGTTGGGCGGCATCGGCCAAAGCTATTCATGCATATGGTGATGGGTATGCGGATGTTGACCACTTACAAAAAGATTACCGAATGGTCTGGGATGGTGTTCTTAGTGAACCGGATGCAACAACTGGATATGTTTCTGTAGTGTCTGGCGGGTCACAAGTATGGCTACATGGAGCAAGAGGGTATAGTATAGCAGATCATCCAGACCCGGGCAATCCTGGGACAGGTGATCCGTTTCTCGTGACAGTTCCGTTCAAAGTATATAATATGGAACCAGAAGGTGGAGGTGATCCGGTTCAAGTCAGTATAATTATCTATGATCGGATGGCAAATCCAACAGTAACACCGTTCTATGCATTTAATCCAGCCAATAGAATGTATACTCACTTCGTTCTTCGTCCATACGAAGAAACTTTGGCTGATTTTTCCTCCAATGAGGCATTTCTTACGTGGAATTTGGTCTGGTGGAATGCAGCTCATACGGTTGGGGATATTATAGATTTTGTTTATGCAAATCCATTACAAGTGGATGGAGATGTATTTGCATTTTCTACACCAAGTCCGACAGAATCTGCAATTACAGATGATGATATAGCAAAGATAAATGTTTTTCCTAATCCTTACATGGGTTACCATGATCTTGAGGGAACGGACTCGGTCTTGCCATTACCAAAGTATATAACATTTAACCACCTCCCAGCGAGCGGAAAGGTTGAATTTAGAGTCTTTAATATTGGAGGTACCCAGGTAGCCAGTTTTGAAAAGAACACGAGTACCCAATACCAAACGTGGAATATGAGGAATCCAAATGACTATCCACTGGCAAGTGGTGTTTACATCGTTCATATCAATATGCCAGATATTAAAAAAGAAAGAATACTGAAACTGGCTATTGTCACAGAAGAAGAATTTG
>DASCRE010000010.1:0-1954 GCA_034408645.1 Fidelibacterota bacterium
AGCAGGAAAGAGGGAAGCAGATCTCTACTTACAGATGAGCCAATGGGAAATACTCTGCAGTTCCATAACGGAATGAATTTGTATTTTGGTGTTGAGCTATCTGAAAATAAAATTTTGAATTACAGCCTGCCCCCTAGAATACCCGGCGGGTTTGATGTACGCTTTACAGGGGATATGAAAGCAGTGGATGATATTGGTGTAATTGAGCTCACACACTCCAGCCCAATGATACGCCTTTCCTATGACGCAACGATCATTGGTGAAAACTGGGTTTTAGTTGATAAGGAAAATGATGAGAAATATGCACTCACAGGTATAGGAGAACTCCAAATCTCTGGTGCTGTTCATTCCCTGGAATTGAGAAGGTCTTCTTCATCAGCAATACCTGAAACGTTTGCCCTCCATCAGAATTTTCCAAATCCATTTAATCCGATTACGACGTTAGGCTATGGCCTACCCAAAGGCAGCGATGTAAGACTTGCTATATTTGATATGTTGGGCAATGAGGTTGCCACTTTGGTTAACTCCCACCAACAGGCAGGTTTCAAGTCAGTACAGTGGGAAGGGACAGACAGCATGGGGAGAGCAGTAAGTGCTGGAGTATATCTCTACCGGATAGAGGCAGAGGAGTTTGTTGAGACCAAGAAGATGTTGCTGTTGAAGTAGCACCGCTTCATAAAAAGTGGGAATGGAATAGACTGAAGAAATACATTAAAACTAACTTTTCATAGGAGTTATTTATGATCAAATATTTTTTATTACCATTCTTTATTATAACAGGAGTGTTTACTCAAGATATATCATCTATGAAGACTTGGGAAAACATATTACAGACTCCTGAACTGGTTGAATATTTTCGTGGAATCTTTAATCACCTAGGAATTTCCATAGAGGAGACAGGCGAAAGCTTTACGATTCATCACACTGGCCAGGGGTTTTCCTTTGAAAAAGGTATAGATAAAAACAGTGTTGATTTTATCGTCCCTATAAAACTGAAAAATATTCAAAACATGGTTCACCATGCAAAGGACGGAAAAATCAGTGCGAGCGAATCGTGGAGAATATTGGATGTGCTTTTTACTCCCATGACTAAGGTTACCTTGCAAACCCCAGTTTTATCCGTAAACTGGAGGCGAAAACTGGCGGGCGTGGAAGACTTAATTCATGTGTATCTCTTGAGCCCATCCAATGAGCCAGCATCTTCTCATACATTGATTTATGTCAAGGGTCAATGGCTAGTTTTAAAAGGATTACATGGAAAACCCAGACGTACATACCGCATGACCTCCGCACAGTCACTTGAGTATCAAAGAGAAATATTTTCTGCAATGCAGAAAGACACAATATGTGCTTGGTGGGAGTTTTCCAGATTCTATAAAAAATGGAGAAAATCCTGTTCGACTACACATGGATAAACCAAAACCTGTACATAGTGTGATTTCCATCACACCACACAATAATACGAACAGATTTATCACCCATTTAATGAAAAATGTTTTGATAGGATGTCTGGTAGTATTAGCCGGGTGTAATAAGGTTTTGGTAAGATTTGAAGTAAAAGTACAGGGAAATGCTGAATCGGTATTTATCACTGGGGATCACCAGGAGTTGGGGACTTGGAATCCGGGAGAGGTTGAAATGAAAAAATCAAGTGACAGTCTTTTTATTCATCAAATTGCTGTAAAATCAGGCACAAATCTTGAATATAAGTTCACCCAGGGGAGCTGGAACAGTGAGGCCATTTATGAAACAGACATCGTTCCCGCAAACCATATGCTCACTGTGGGTACAGACACAACGGTGGTACACACAGTGAGAAAATGGAAAGATGAGCTGGTCACCAGCTATGAATCTATCACCGGTAGTGTCGTGATTCATGAGGAGCTCTTTTCACCTGAGCTAAACAATGGTCGAACAGTTCTTGTCTGGCTTCCGCCATCCTATGAGATAATAA
>DASCRE010000011.1:0-4278 GCA_034408645.1 Fidelibacterota bacterium
AACTGGAGTTAAGTATGGGCGGTGCAGGGCTCTTGGCTGAAGGGCCGTTTGCAGATGGAAAGGGCTCCTATATTGCCAGTATACGACAGTCATTTTTAAAATATATTATTAAATCTGCCGGACTCACTGCCGTACCCGAATACTGGAACTCTCAAATGAAAGCAGTCTATAATATAAATCCGCGAAATAAGCTGATTTTCAATGCAGTAACTGGCAGTGATTATGTTATAATTGAAGATGAGAGCCGGCCAGACCTGAAAGGTGCTGAAAATGTGGAGCATAGTGGAGGTCAGTACACTATGGGACTCACCTGTAAATCACTTTTCTCAGAAAATGGATATTATCTACTATCTATCGGGAAAACCGCCTCCAGCTGGGTTGCAGATGTTTATAATATAAAATATGGTAATAAAGACACTTATTTCTCCAGAGACAATATTGAAACTGACAATTTCATAAAGGGAGATGTTGTGTATAAATTTTCTCCAACAGTGGAATTCTCTGTTGGGATTAATGGGAAATATGGAGAGTATACGAGGCGGGAAACCATTGATCCGGATACTATCTATTACTATCAATATGAACAGCTCGAACCGAATGCTACTCTAGATGATTACTATCAGATGGTTGAAGCATATCCTGATTATGAATCTGATGCTTTATTAGATACATCAAATGGTATTGGGGTAATTAATAAAGGATTCGATGTTAGTGATGATGGTAAGTTTTTGAAAAGCGCTGTCTATAGTCAAGTTAAGTTTAATTGGCATCCACTTATTTTTACAGCTGGGTTGCGATTTGATAATATACCCTATAATTCTACTTCTGTAGTATCTCCACGGGCAGGCGCTTCTATTTCCCTGTCTCCAGTTACAAAAGTAAATGCCGCTGCCGGTCTCTATTATCAGACCCCCTATTATTGGATGTTAATGAATAAAAATAATCCTTATCCATTAAAGAATTCGTATACTAAACAACAAGTGCTGGGCGTAGAACATCTATTTGCTGATGATATAAAAGGGACGCTGGAGATTTACAATAAAACCTATCATCAAAGGCCGGTATATATTGCTGAAACTACATCAGACAATTTAGATGACAGATTGGGGTTTACAGACACAGGCGAGGGCAGGGCTAGGGGATTGGAGATATTCCTCCAAAAGAAATATGCCCGTAAATGGTACGGAACCCTCAGTTATTCTTATTCAAAAGCAGAGGGTGTTGACCCTAGAACTGATGTGTTGAAATACTATCCCTGGGACTTCGATTTTGTGAATGGATTCACTTTGGTTGGTGGCTACAAATTCAAATTCAGGAAAAGTAAATGGTACCAAGAATTCAGGGAATCAGCTATCTTTCCTTACATCTCATGGATGCCCTTTATGGTTTCAGATCAACTGGAATTAAGCTTTCGATATCACTACTCTGGAGGCCGGCCCTATACCCCAAAAGTATATGACTTTCACCATCGGATTTGGTATATTGATCCTCTTGCTGATTATAATACGGAGAGGTTTGGTTATTACAGCCGATTGGATATCATGATACTTCGCCGTTTTAATTTTAAGAAGATTAATCTAACTACCTATCTCGATCTGCAGAATATCTTTGATCGGAATAATGAGTGGGATAGGGTCTATTTAGATGATGGTACCTATGAAATGTCCTACCAATATAAGCAGCTTCCCGTAGGTGGAATTATTATTGAATTCTAATGCGAGGGGGGGGCACTCTTTAGTGAGCGCTTTGTAAATTTCCTGTGGTTCGGTTGACAGCAGCATAATATCCAATAAATAGACAGTATTTTCTTTCGTAAACCCGGCAACCACAGCGTGGTTATTACTGGCAATAATGCGCCAATCCGTAGCAGTAAAGTTCGAATTACGGGAGTACATATGCAGTCTTTATTATTTGATGTCAATAAAATGGTATTGTATCTCATTCACAGAACAGATAAAATTGATCTACCTTTAGTACCTAAAGATCTTGATTGGCTAAATTCAGATATGTATGAAAAGATAAGTTTTTTATCCGATACAAATATTTCAGAAACCTTTAAAGATGAATATTATTGTTGGTATTTTTGTTCCAAGTGCATTTCATTAGATGAATTAAAAAATGATATTACAAAACCCAATTGGCATCATAATATTCAAGGTAAATATGGATATATTTGGATTGATTGGAATTTAAATAAATTAGGCTAACAGTATAAGTCTAAACCCACCTCTCCAATTCTTCCTTCCATATAATAATTAGCAGAAACAATAAGCCCCCAGAATTGGGGGCTTATGTTATTTTTAGGGAAAAATAGTCACGTATTAGTCACGGATTGTCGTAAGTGCCTTATTTTACGCACCTTTTGTCGGGCTCATAACCCGATGGATGAATTATTTTTTGTAAATTCTTTCAAGTTATTAATTTTTAAACCTACTAATAAAGGAACTATAAAATGGAAGGATTTGGAATAATGGGCTTTATTTTTGGGCTTGGTGCATGGAAATGGGGTTACATTGGATTTATTGTATTATTGGCTGTCATTACCATTTTCAGAATAAGGGAAGCTCAGAGAGAGTGGCATAAAGAAATTGGCAATGATGATTAGCTGATATTTTAGTTGATTAAAAAAAGGGAAGTTTTCTTCCCTTTTTTAATGACAATTTTACAACATTACTTCTTCTTTTTAGGACGGAAGAATGTGTGATCTTGAGTTGTAACTGCAGCAGTTTCACCATCTTTACCAATGGTAACTTTGTATTCACCAACACCGCCCATTCCCTTGGCTTTTTCATGCCAGTAAACCACGTCATAAGTACCGGCGGGAATACCCGTAATTTCGTAATTACCATTTGAGTCGCTGACAGCAAAATAGGGATGATCCACCACAGTTGCCCAGGCTTTCATCCAAGGGTGAACATCACATTTAATGTAAAAGGGATCCTCAATCTTTTTAAATGTAACTTTCTTTTCCTTTACCACTTTTGGCATGGCATAATTGAATTGCCTGTTCACCTTTGCCATGGAATGAATATTGTGCATGGTGGGATCACTGTTTTTAATAATCAATTCCTGATCTTTCATAATACCAAAAACATGTGGTGAGTAAACACATCCTTTTTGATCAAGGATAGCAGATTTTTTCGGAGTCCCTCCATCATAAGAAACATCTTTTAGACAAACCAGCACATTTGCAAGCTGTCCATCATCATTCATTATAAAACTTTCAGCATACACCTTATCCCTATGAGCTGAACTGCAGACCGGATCTGCATCCATTTTCAAGGACTTTTTCTTTGGTGGTTTACCTGAATAGAATACGGTTCCTGTTAAATTACCAGCTGTAACAAATGATATGATGAAAATAACCGTTAAAATTAAGTTTATCTTTTTTGAAAAGAAGTACATTATATTTCCTTTAATTATTGAATAAATTACTGATAGTGAATTAAAATTACTCCATAATTTTACTCTACTCCAAATGGTACTTATTTAGCATAAAATGGTTTCATCATTTGTATAATATTTTATTTACTATCTAATCATATTAATGGGATAACTATATATCTTTTTTCCTAGATGGTTATTTTAATCATACTTTCATATTTAATGGTGGGAATAACTACGATTTTGTTATTTCTGACAGGATTTCAGGGAGGGCAGCATATTCTTTATCACCAGATGATTCCTCTAATGCTAAAGCATATTCTTCATCGTATACATCTGAGATCCGTTTAAAGAAAAGCAGCGGGAATATGTAAACCTTAAAGTCCGAAGCATCCACCGGACCTTTTAATATCCAAGCTGCTTTAGATAAATATTGTTCGAGTTGAGATAGGGTGAGTTTTAATTTTTTCATGAAGCCTGCTTATCAAATTCTATTTTTTCAATCGACCAGCATTTTTCCCTCAGAATCGATATTAAAGATTAATACAAATCCCTTTAATAAACAATTTCTTCAATATGATCGTATAGGAATGATTAATCACTTTTACGATATAATATTCTCAATAACCTACCTTTTTGACACAGTCAAAGTTTACACCGAAACACCTCGATTAACCCATAAAAACAGTTCCAAAACTCATCCTAAAATCAAAATCCTAATATTGAACAACTTTACCGTTTTTGACACAATAGAAAGGAGTCAATTATGTATATCGGTTATTCCCGTGTATCCACATCAGACCAGAACCCTGACCTGCAGTTGGATGCCCTCAAGAAGGAAGAATGCCACCAAATCTTCAGTGATACTGCCAGCGGTGCCAAGACAGACCGCCC
>DASCRE010000012.1:0-2453 GCA_034408645.1 Fidelibacterota bacterium
ATGTGCATCGGTAGTGATGACCGTGTAGGTGTTTTCTATCTCTTCTCCCGGCCAAGTCCGTGAGCTCCACAGCCCTGCCATGGGTAACAGTCTCCTGTTCTGAGAATAAATATAGTGTGGAATTTTACGTTTGCCTGCCCGCTTCCACTCATAATAACCATCGGCAATAACCACACAACGGTGTTTAGAGATCAGCCCCTGGTAGGCGGGTTTCTCTGTCAACGTTTCGGAGCGAGCATTGATCATTTTAAATCCAATGGATTCATCCTGTGACCAGGAGGGCGCGAGCCCCCATTTCATCAGCTTAACAGTTCTTTGGCCTTCCTTAATAACAATCGGAGATCTTTGTCCGGGGGAAATATTATAGCTGGGGAAATAATCTTCAGGGTTTTCCCACTCATCGATTGCTAATTCTTCAATGATGGAGCGGATATCTTTTGTGAGTGTTTTTCTACCGCACATTGTTCTTCTTATCTACCAGAATTTGTTTTGATCTAATAAGAGAAAAATTTAATTGTAAAACCTAACCTATTCAAAAGGACTTTATATAGATGGATTTTCTTTATTGTTCGGTGGTTCATTCTTATTTTCTTGGCAAGAATTTACTCTACAATATTATTATATCTTATTAGGAAGCTTATATATGAACACCGCTCATAAATTAGCATGTTTGTTTTTCATATCAACCATTTGGGCACAAACCTGGCAGTGGACAGGTAGAACACACGGAGAACTGAATTGGACAACCATTGAAACAGACCATTTCCGAATTCACCATCACCAAGGTATTGAAAATATAGCAAAAGAAGGTGCCTCCATGGCGGAGCAGATAAGACCTACACTACTCCAGCAAATGAATCTGGAAGATATCCCCACCATTGATATCATTTTTACCACCGAAGATGAGATAATGAATGGCTTCGCAATGTGGACCTACACCACATTTATATGGGTAGACCAGAATGATGCCGCCATCTGGCTGGAAGATGAAAAGTGGCTGTATCAGGTCTTGGCACACGAGCTACAGCACATCGTTTTTTTTCATCGAGTACAAACCTGGCTCCCTGAACCATGGTCCTATTTAGTGTCCCAAGTTCCAGGGTGGGTGGTAGAGGGATTGGCAGAGTACGAAACAGAGCGCTGGCGACCCTACCGTGCTGACATTAGTCATAAATTTCATGTTCTCAAAAACAAAATGGACACAATGGACCCCCACCACGACGGATATTCCAAGCTGTTATACTGGTCAGACAGATTTGGTGATTCCACAATTGTAAAAACACTCTCTGAACGAAATAAGATTGGTTTGTTCAGGTTTAAGGATGCCTTCAAAAAACATACTGGGATCTCGGTGGATCAATTCAACGAAGATTGGCGTCGACATATGAACACCTATTATTATGGCTACCGATCCCAAAAAGAAGCCATAGAAGAGATCGGCAAGGTGGCTACGCTTCCTATAAATAAAATGCATGGGTTTTCGTTTTACAGGGATAGCTCCCGAATTGCCATTTCCGGACTGGACGATGAAGACCAGCAGGATCTGTCTTTATATGTGGTTCAGCGGGATACGGCCAAAGAGCGTGAGCTGATAGATAAACGTAAAGAGGAAAAAGGAAATTCCGACCCGCAAAATGATAAAAAACATGGGTTTTTTGCAAGCTTGTTTGGTAAAGACAAAAAAGAAGGTAAACAGAAACCCGCTGTCATCTGGGATAAGAAAGAAATTGATTATGGGTCATTTCATCGGGCAATGGATTGGTCTCCTGATGGGAAAAAACTGGCCTATACTAAATTTCATTTTGGTGAAAACCAGTCCCTGGTCAACGATATAAAAATTTATGATGTTGATAATAACAAATCAGTTTGGCTAACGGAATCACAGAGGGCGTCCCACCCGGCTTGGTCCCCAGAGGGAGGGCAAATTATATTTGTAGCACACAAAAACAGTGTGGCAAATCTGTACACCGTGGATGCCGATGGAACAAATAATAAGCAGATCACTCATTACACATATGATACTCAAATTGTTGACCCCCACTATTCGCCTGACGGGAAATCCATCATTTTTTCAATGGCAAACAAAAATGCAAATTTGGACCTTTATATTCTGAGCGTAGCTACAGGTGATGTGCAAAGAATAACAAAATACTCGGCAGCAGATTATAACCCCGTTTGGCATCCCGATGGTCAATATGTGTCCTTCACGTCACACTCAGGGGGAACCCCAAATATTCATACAGTAAATATTAATACTGGTGAATCAAAACAGATCTCAGATGTTGGGGATGCCATATGGGCAGCACAGTGGTCTCCATCCGATTCTATGTTAATAGCAACAACCCTGACAGATGTGGATACGGTCAGAATTGTAAATATAGACCCCCACAGGGTTATCACCACAGAAAAACTCTCAATGAGAAATCTATTCACTGACTGGAGAAACGTCCAGC
>DASCRE010000013.1:0-2019 GCA_034408645.1 Fidelibacterota bacterium
TTTATTGATTATTATCATTGCTCTGAAGATAGTGGATATCCTTTCCGTAATCGATACTGTGATCCTGTGTCAAAATTGGAAAAGAAGGAACAAGATGCCCATAGGGAGCAGATGGTTTAAGTGCGACCATATCTATATGGGACAAATTTATTTTATTGAACTGTCGAAAATTAATTATGATCTGGCCTGAATATTTTTTCTGCAGCATCCCGATATAGTCATTCATCACGTTTAAATTGTCTTCATCATTTTCGGTACTCGATCCTTTTTCTTTCAGAACCTGATCCTTCTTTAGTGAGGCATATAAATGATCTTCCCAGAGATATTTCTCCAGCAATACCGAATGTTGTTTATCATACCCCATTTTATAGGCCTCTGCAGTTAGGTAATGATCTCTTATGAGGTCTGCAAGGGCGTATTTTAATTGTTCAGGAAATTCATTCTTTTTGATCTTTTTTTTTCTGAAAACCAGAGGGTGAGACTCAATTAATTCCTGAATTTCTCCGACTGACCAAGTTCTCTCATCGAAATACATGAGAGGCGTTTCTCTTTCATAGGATTCCATTGAAGAAAAATCCGGTTTTTCATCAATTTCTTCATGAATATTCCAGATAGCCTCTATCAATTTATTATCATTTATGTGCCCGAGGTAGTAGGTTGAAGCTATATCCGAAAATCTTAAAAATGCCGGTTCAATCAGGTCCATTTTTTTCCCTGCCATGAGTTCGGTAGTATACTCATTATATTTACGGATTGCCTCCAACCTATTCAATTTTTTATCGATATCCTGGAGAAAAACATTTTTTGCTGTTGCTGTGATTGCCGGCATTTTGGTCCAGCCTTTAATCTTTATCCAAAGATAGGATCCGTCAATTATTTTAAAAGGCGGTAATACTTCATCCTTTTCTAAATTCACAGAAAATATTTTATCAACAATGTGAGGATCTACCTCAGAAAAAAAATCAATACTGCGTTCAGGAATAGAGTCCAGGCCAAAAGCTGCATCAAAAATCTCTTCATAACTTATTCCCTGATCCATGAAATGGTGTATTTCATCTGCGATCATTTGGTCTGGCAGTCTAGAGAAGATAACCCTATATTTTCTGGCTGCTGTTGATGAAAAACTATCAAGGATTTCAGGAGAAATTTGAATATCTTTTTGGCCCTTTTCATAGAACAATAGTTCCCTCATCGCCTGTTCTTTTCTTCCTTTCAGGTATCTTACCAAGTGAGGTGACAGTGAAATGTCGATTGCCTCTAGAGAAAGAAGTTTCTCTCCTATAAGTGAATTAAGAATTATTTTTTTATGAATATTATTGTCACCTCTGCAATAGGCAGGACGGACTGTATATTCTGCTCTCTTAATAAATTCATTCACCGTGATAATCTTGTCCCGAACTTTGGCAATAATGTTGTTTTCAGGTATTTTTATCGATAACCGGGGAGTTTCTTTAACTTCTTTGCTGCAGGTGTAAAAAGAAAAAAGTGCAATAATTAATATACCTGTTGAATATCGTGTCATTTCAGTGACCGATTTTATTCAAAATAAAATTAATGTTATACTAAAAGATATATCCCAATGAATATTGGTGCATATTCCCAAGCATGCCCATTGCCTTATATCCATAATCAATTTTTATAGTTTGATTTCTACCCAAATTTATTTTTAAGCCACCACCGTATGTGAAACCGTATTCCGCATTATTTACTTTCTCGATTCTTGTTTCACCTTCGCTCGAACCAAAGTCTATCTCTTCAAAATTGACTTTATTTGTACCTTTTAAACCTATCCTTAAAAACAAACTTGTTCCTCCGGGGATGCGGTACTCATACTGACCCCCAAAATTGATAGATTCACTATTATTGTTTGGGTGTAGTGCATCAATAGAGAGGGTAAGTACCTGAGATGACGAATAAAGAGGTTGTATTGATACACCGATCCTAAACAGCAAAGGGAGCTCCCATTCATCAGTTTTAAATTGCCCAGGTACATTTTCAAAATTCCCATAGTCATCTGTA
>DASCRE010000014.1:0-10745 GCA_034408645.1 Fidelibacterota bacterium
GGTCCATTAACTTCTGCTCCTTCATCGGGAGTCGGAGATATAAAAAAAACATAAGGATCATCTTCAGCAGGTGTGTAATCTAAATAAATGTCATAAAACATAATCTGACCATTTGAACCTTCGTCCCAGCTCCCATCATCCCAGCGAATTTTGAACTTGATGGAGTTGATTATCTGGTTACCATTTAAAAATGGACCTAATTCTACCGTGTATGAGCTTTCACCATTTTCAATCAACGGGCTAAATAAATATTCATCTTCAACAAAGGAATCATTTGGCCAATACTCTTCTATGGGGAGTTCGTGACCCATCCCAGCATCAACAGTCCAGGCAATATGACCGCCTTGATCAACATTGTTTAGAAATATTGAAACAGTATCGTTTGGATTGGGAGAAAATGGAGACCAATAATAGCCTAGGTTAATATGCCAATCAAGACCCATACCACCATTATTATCCCAATTCCCTGCTAAATCAGTAAAAACAAAATCAATAGTTTCCGCATCTTGTGGGATTGAGTAAATGTATTTCCACCAACCATTACCAATATCGGGAGCATAAGACATTTCATAATCATCTGTATCCTGCCAACCATTGTAACCAAGGTGTATGAAAACAGGGGACGTCTCATCTGGTAAAGCACCTTCAATGGTATTGTAATAAATGGTTATATCACCACCCGGGAGTGGAATCTCTGGCTCCCAAAATACTACATTTTGAGCAGATAAAATGTTTATTAATAAACAAAGTATTATAACTCGGAATCTCATTTACTTTCCTTTTAATATTACGTCACTATGTATTGAGTTACTAAATTAAATAAAATATTGTAACATTCTCTTACCAAATTACAAAAAAGAAATACGGAATGTTATTAAAAGCTTAGTGAAGTTATTGTAACTTTTATGTGTTTTTTATCACAATCATTGGGAACCACACTAGTCTGTTTTATCCACCAGTCTCCAGTTTGGATAGATTTCATCTCTTTGAAAAAAAGATAGATTGAAACAGACTTACTTTTAGGGTTTAATCAAAGAGACTATTAATGATAAAATATTTTACAATTATTTTAATTTGTATGATTCAGTTGAATTTTCTTGAAGGACAAAATAAAACAGAAAAAAACAAATATATGTCTTTGGGGTTTCTTGATCATAAAACCGGGACTAGTTTAGTGGGATATGCCCGAACACTGAAAAAAGTGGATAAGCATGAATTATTTGTCGGTGTTGGTACTCTAATCGCTATGAACACTTTGTCTGTGGGGTGGAAATATTATCTTTCAGATTCTCCTGTTCATCTTTATTCTGTCATAGCCGCCCAAGGTGCAGTGGGTATGAGCGTAAAATTCAAGATACTCCCCATAGTCTTTGCTTCAGTCGGATTTGAAAAAGCCATATATAAGAACATGTGGATTAATGTGGGGGTTAATTCAACAGTAAGATTGTATTTAGATGGCTCACACAATCCTGATTTTTTAGTTTTACCTAATGCTAATTTAAATTGGCGCTGGTAGAAAATGGTGGTGGTATTCTTGGAACTCATAACAAACATGGTACACTAAATACAGGCAGATGAGTTTGTTCAGACTAGGAAGATGGTGTTGTTGAAGTAGGTCCCCTCTTTGTAAAAAAGTGAGGATGGGGTAGATTAATAATTAAAGTGTGTCCCACCTTTAGGTATATTTCTTATGTATTTGAATAAGTATGAAACAGAAATGCCCCATCAATTAATGAGGCATTTCTGAAGAGGAACTTGGTATTTCCTCAAGTGATCCCGGTGCGATTCGAACGCACGACCAACGGCTTAAAAGGCCGCTGCTCTACCAGCTGAGCTACGGGATCAAATATTAATAAAATTTGATGGCAAAATTAATAATTTGCACACCCTATTAGAAATGGAATTTGCGAGATATTATAATTTATTTTGTCCCATATAATCGGTCCCCTGCGTCTCCCAATCCCGGAACGATATATTTATCTCTATTTAGTCTATCATCCAATGCTCCAGCAAACACTTCTACATCGGGGTGAGTATTACAAAAAGCGTTTGCGCCTTCCAGTGCCGCAATGAGACAGAGAAACCGGATATTTTTCGCTCCTGAGTCTTTCAATTTTTGAATCGAAGCGATGACAGTTCCACCTGTAGCAAGCATTGGGTCTACTACAAAAAAGAATCTATTTTCTGGCGTTGGCGGTATTTTGTAATAATAATCTGAAGGCAAATGAGTCATATGATCACGTTCCATACCAACATGCCCCACTTGTGCTTTTGGGAAAAGAGATAATAATCCATCAACCATTCCAAGGCCAGCTCGAAGAATGGGTACAATGACGATATTTTCAATTGAGATCTTACCGGAATAGGTTTGAGTGAGAGGAGTTTTAATTTCAACAGATTTCAAGGGTAGTTTATTTGCAGATTCATAACCCAATAAAATAGAGACTTCCTTTACCAGTTCCCTGAATTCCTTTGGCTGAGTTGTTTCATCTCTGATGTATGTCAGTTTGTGTTCAACAACAGGATGTTCAATGACATGGAGATTCTCTGGGAGGGTCATAGTTATATTTTATTTAAATTTCCTTCAACACAGGTGGTATCAAACCCTCCACGTGTATTATAAATAGTAGTAACCCTTAATCTTAGTGTCTTTAATGTTTTTTTCAAATCCCCAAAAATTCTTTTTGTCACTGCTTCCTGATAAATCCCTACACTCCTAAAGCTGATGAAATAGTATTTCAGACTCTTTAACTCCACACATTGTCCTCCATCCGGATGGTATTCAATCTTCACATAAGCAAGGTCTGGAAGACCGCTGAAAGGACAGACAGCGCTGAACTCATCTGTTTCTGTGATTATTATCTGGTTGGGACTGTCAAAATCGAATGTTTCCAAAAATCCAGGATTGATATGGCTTTCATCCAGAAATTCAAATTGTTGTCCTTCAGCCTTGGGCATGATTATTTTTTGTCTATTTTCATATTATAAATATAGAAATGCTTTTTATAGCATTGGTGCAGTTCAGGAAATTAGTTATATTTTTCATAGATAAAAAATTGCAATTATGACGAACCAATTTCAAAATTCACTAAATGAATTAACTCTTTTGTTGCAAACTAAGATAAATCGGAATAATGCTGTTCATATGTCTGCCTATATGAAAAACCGATTTTTATTTTTTGGAATCAAAACTCCCGAACGCCGAAAGTTGACTCTAAAATGGTGGAAAAAGTTTCCAATTGCTTCCGAAGTTGAATTATTAAATATAGCTAATGAATTGTGGAATTTAGAACAGAGGGAATTTCATTATGTAGGTAGTGATACACTTAAAAAATATAAATCAATGTTAACCCCATCAGCATTGAACACCTTAAAAAGGTTGGTTATTAATAACTCTTGGTGGGATACGGTCGATACCTTGGCAGCCCATCCTATCGGACAGATCATATTAAACTTTTCGGAAACCGGACAAATAATGGATACATGGATTGAAGATGATAATATGTGGGTTCGGAGAGCAGCAATACTCCATCAGTTGCAGTTTAAAATAAAAACAAATGAAAATAGATTGTTTTATTACTGTGAAAAATGTATGGATGAAAAAGAGTTTTTCATTCGTAAAGCAATTGGTTGGGCATTGAGACAATACAGCTATATTAATCCAGAAACCGTCTTACGATTTGTTCATCAGAATGAAAGGGGGCTTTCCCTTATTAGCAAAAAAGAAGCTCTTAAAAAAATAAATTAAAATACGATATTTAAATGAGTCTCTTAACCCAAAACAAAATCGTTTTTCAGGTTATGATTACCTATTCAGATTAAACAAATAATGGAATTGTATGTAATATTGTTGGAAAATTTTATTACAAGGATTATTTCCACCCTGGATAAATGTTAAGCTTGAATCAAAAAAAATATTGTGAACAAATTAAGTTGGTAGTTTAAAAGGGGCTCTGCATCTATAGACTATTCTAATTTCCAATATTAGGTGATAAGAGCATAATCACACACGCTGAAAAGTTAGACATTCAACTATCGGACTTATCAAAATAAATTTCATTTTTAAATCTGTAACCAATAGTTGAATTTTACAAATAAGGAATTTGCCGAATTCTTATCCCAGTTGTCATCGTTGGCATTATAATAATTGTCGTTATGGAGGTTATAAACAAAAAATAGGGTGCTCCCCGGACGGTATTCCCAGCGGACTACGAATGTACCCACAACATTTTTTATTTTGAAATCTGGGTTACCTATATAATCATATGGTTCCAAGTTTCTTGTCTTCTCGGCCATCAGTTTGTAAAAAGTTTTATAATCCAAATCAACAGTAAATGGCTGAAAAAAGGCTTCAAAGGTTAGATCGGGAGTGAAGGTCCAATTAAATCTGATTTGAATATCATTCATTAAGGCTACTGATTCAGCATAAATAATATTTGTCCCAATTGAGTCTTCTTCAATATCTACCCATTCCATAGATTTCGTGCCCAGATCTTGAAACCCCTCAATCATAAGGTTAATATTATTCAGCGGTCGGTACCGTAGACGTAACCCTGCTCGATAACCCCAGGGACGATGTTCACCTCGTCTATAGCCTAAATAGGGCCTTAGAATTAATTTCTTACGCTTGTCTGTTTGAAACCAAAAAATACCATATCCTTCTGTCTCAGATTGATATACCCAAGCACGTTCATCCCGAAATGTATCTTCATCATTATATGCAGCGAATTGCATATTAAGTTCCGCACCAAAACTCCAGTAATTTTTTAATTCATTTCTTTGTTCAATAGATAAGGACCTTGAAAGCGTGAGCCCATCTTCACCACGGCCATTAATAAAGAATCTGTATTCTAAAATATTACCTAAAAACTTACCCCAGGGATCCTGTTTTCGGAATCCACCATAGGAACCGTAATACCATTTATCATTCCGTTCATTGAATCCTAAATCATTGATCTCATATTTATCATTGGTAAAACCAATTACAAAATTTAGGTCCCACCATTTTGGATCAAGATACCCAAAATTAAAACGAGCGCCATTGCCAGAAATACCATCTTTTGTGGAATGAACTATCTGTCCTTTTAATGTAAGTGCATTATCTATAAATTTTAGTCGCCAGTCCAATCCTATGACATTAGAATATCCAGCCTCAACACGACGGAGATCAGTCATCATTACACCGATCGTAGATAAATTGTTAAATATAGATTGCTCTACGCGTCCAATAAAATAGTTAGTTTTGGGCTCAATCCTTCCGCTAACCGTATCACCGCTTTCCGATTCCCATATACCAAATTCCACATCAGTTACTGCCTCAATTATGCCATATTTAGTACCCGATGTTGTTTCTCCTAATATTTTTCCTGCACCTAAAATTGTAGTTGCGTCTGGTCTATCTATGAACACTCCACCCTCTGGTACAAGTATTCCTGGTGTTTGACCAATGCGCCGGGAATGGAATAATTTGTACCGATTCTTAAAAAAGGAACCCCCTTCAATAAAAAAGGGGCGCTTTTCTTCAAATTGAGTTTCAAAGACCGTAAGATTTAAAACTGACGGGTCAGCCTCTACCTGTCCAAAATCTGGATTAATGGTTAGGTTTAGAGATGATTGTGCACTCATACCATATTTCACATCCAGTCCCAAAGAACTAACATATGATTTATCATTATTCCCACTTAAAACATATGGTAATATTTCAACTTTTTTTGGTGAGGGAATATTGTCCATTCCTTTTAATATCCCATAATAAGGTACAAAACCATTGACTCCCTTTGACCTACCTGGCCATTGCACCTCTTCCTGTAAACGATGAATGTACCTTGCAACCTGTAAGCCCCAATCTTCATTTTTATTTGCTTTAAATTGGAATACACTCATTGGTATTTTCATTTCTATAGACCATCCCTGATCATGTATTGCTGTTTTAAATTCCCAGACCACGTCCCAGCTGCTATCGAAAGCTTCCATGACATTAGTTGCATCAGAAACATATACATCCATCCTGGATTCCGCTGGATTTACAGCAAACCAATAACCAGTGCGGTCATCATTGTTTGAATCAAAACCAATGCCTAGCCAATCTGAGTGAGGTCCAAAAGCTTCCATCCATCGATCTTTTCTGCTTAGTCTTCCAGTTATTTTTTCTGGTTCAGTATCATAATTATTGACTGCGATATACACATAATCATTATCATACATTAAACGCACTTCAGTTTTCTCAGATGGCGCTGCCAAATTATATGGTTCAAATTGCACAAATTCATTTTCGATTATTGCATCTTCCCAAACTTCATCATTAATAATACCATCAATAATGGGAGGTATATTTGTTCGTGTTGCTACAATTTCTCGGAAGCGTAACTGATTTGGACTAATATTTTCCAGTTTTTCTGCAACACATATGGTGTTGCAAAGCACAATGAGGTGAAATAATACTCTATTTTTCATTACTAGTAAACAAAACTCATAACCTATATAAGAGCTAAAATTAAGTAGTCTTAATTAAATCTCCATCTTGATACTATTATTTGTATCGTATGAAAAAAACTAAAAAATAGTAAATAAATCAAATTATAAGTTTGAATTATATGCAAAATAAAAAAATAAATCCTTGTACAGTTAGTGCACTCAAAAAAAAATCTACGTAAATTTTACATCGTCTATTTCTATATATAATTATTTTCTCAGCACTCATGAGTTCACACAAACACGACTATGACTATGTTATTATTGGTTCCGGTTTTGGAGGGTCCGTTTCAGCACTTCGATTATCTAAAAAAGGGTACCGAGTATTGGTTCTTGAAAAAGGGAAGTGGTGGAATTCAACGAATTTCGCCAAAACTAATTGGAATTTGAAACGGTGGATGTGGTTGCCCGTTTTACGGTGCTGGGGAATTTTAAAATTGACATATTACCGCCATCTTGGTATTGTTTCTGGTGTGGGTGTCGGAGGTGGTTCCCTGGTTTACGCAAATACACTTCCGGTACCGAAAAAATCCTTTTTTGACTCTGAGAGTTGGTCGAATTTGGCTGATTGGGAAGAGGAGTTAAAAGATTATTACCCGTTGGCTTTGAAAATGCTAGGTGCAAACCTAAATCCCAATATGGGAACAGGAGACCTCGCATTGAAAGAGATAGCAAAAGATATGAATAGGGAAGAAGATTTTTATTCTACCAATGTAGCAGTATACTTTGGGAACCCGGGAAAAACGGTTTCTGATCCATATTTTAGTGGGAAAGGTCCAGATAGAACAGGATGTATTTTTTGTGGTGCATGTATGGTGGGGTGTCGTCATAACGCTAAAAACACACTAGATAAAAACTACCTTCATTTAGCTCAGCAAAATGGTGTTGAGATTCAAGCAGAATCTGAGGTAGTTAATGTAACACCAATGGGAAATAAAACAGGTTCGGATGGATACGAAGTATTTTGGGAACAGTCCACTTCATTATTTTTCAAAGATAAGGGTAGAGTATCATGCAAATCGGTGATTTTTTCAGGAGGAGTTTTGGGAACAGTTCAATTGCTTTTAACCCTAAAAGGATCCTCTCTACCTTATCTATCAGATATGGTTGGATGTATGGTTCGCACCAATTCTGAAGCATTAATTCCCATTACATCCTTTGATAAAACAGCGGACTTTTCAAAAGGAGTTGCTATTGGCTCAATTTTTCATACCGGAGAACACACACATATCGAACCGGTACGATATTCAAAAGGATCAGGTTTCTGGCGGTTGTTGATTTTGCCAAGAGTTTATGGAAAATCATTTTTATGTAGGTTTGCTAAAATAGTTAAAGATTTGATTTTGCATCCAATAAAAAATATGAAGGTATTATTTGTTTGGGATTGGGCAAAACGCACTCAGATTCTGCTTTTTATGCAGACTTTGGACAGTACAGTGAAGTTTTCAAAAAGAAAGTTGAGAAGTCGAATGAGAACTGAATTGGAAAAAGGGAAAGCACCTACACCATTTATTCCGGAAGCAAATGAGTATGCAGATAAATTAGCTGAAAAGTTGAATGGAAAACCTATGATGCCGAACAACGAAGCGCTGTTTGGAATGTCCACAACAGCTCATATTTTGGGAGGAGCTGTAATGGGAAATGACAAATCAAATGGAGTGATTGACAAAAACAACCGTGTGTTTGGATATGAAAACCTCTATGTATGTGACGGCTCTATGATCTCTGCTAATCCTGGAGTGAATCCGTCTTTGACGATAACTGCATTAACTGAAAGGGCCATGAGCAAAATACCGAAAAAATCACCCGAGAATTTTTAATAAAAGAAAATAAAAAGAAAAAACTTAAAGTGTTTTTTAAATCATTAGAGGGATTTCATCTGTCCCTTAAAATGATCTATTGCAGTCAATATAATATTGAATTTCAGGTGTGAATCTGTGGTTTGGGAATTGCTCAGGACAGATATGGGTGTGATACCTTTCAGTTAAATGGGTAGTACCTTCATCATCAATTAGATTATGAATATGTCCATTCTGTGCATCCAATTCTATAGAATTTGGAGATGACCCATCTAATTCTGTACAACCTAAAATCACCGTCCCATCACACATGATACCATATACTTCAACCTCACCTGAACCGGGAGTAGGTGTTTGGATAATCCCCTGGTATTCCAATACTTCCAATGGACCTTTTGTTGTTGTATGGTAATGATACGTCCCACTCATTTCCGGATGCCCATTGTAATAATCAAAACTAAATTTTTCATTTTCTATATCATCTCCGGGTGCTGCAAGAGAATTAAACAGAGAAACCCCATCCAGTGCAACTCCTACTGGTCCCATACCGAATTCTTGAGGAGATGAATTGACAAAACCATCTACTTCGGATTCTGTAATTTGGATTCCTTTTGGAGTTGGGTTGACTGGAATGGAAATTAAAATATTTTGCGAAAGTAATATATTTGGGTTTAAAAAATATCCGTTGCCTTGGCTCACATAACCAATATTATTTGGATGATCCCCTGAAAAATACCAACTTTGATGGGGAGGAATTCCATCAGTTTCTATAACAATTTGATTGTCGATTAATTCAACATCTAAACATTTAAAATATTTCTTAAAAAAAGATGGTGCATTATCATTGATATTCTCATCGCATGTTTCCAGTGTTATTTCACCTGTGGGAATTTGTTTATTTTTATCTTCGCAAGCGATTGAAAAAAATAACAGGAGTGAAAAAAAAAGGAGAAAAATACATTTTATGTTCATTATTATTCTTTTCCTCTGATTAGAGAGTAGGTGATTTTCTAAAGAAAAATTTCAATCATGTATCCCATCGAAAACAAAATTGCACTTACAGAGCTCGTTCCAATGGCCATTTGCATTGCGGGTTCGTATTTTGTTAGGTCTTTGTAGTTCCAGGTAAGTTTTATACATCTCAAAGCTAAAGGAAAAGCAAACATCGAAATCAAAGTCCATCTTGATGTAATCCCAAAAAATGCACAAACAGCGATAATAATAAATGCCCCAATAATACACACTGTTAGTAACATGGTTGCACGGTCTCGTCCAAAAAGAACAGGAATACATTTCTTATTATTTTCAACATCATCATCATAATCAAAAATATTACTTACTAGGCCAATGTTCATTGTAAACAATCCCAAGGGGATTCCAATCGCGGCTGATTCAGTTGAAATTGTTCCTGTGAGTACATAGTAAACACCAATTAAAATTAGCGGCCCGAATGCCAGAAATAAAGCAGTTTCACCAAACCCTCGGTAGTTGAGTTTGATTGGCGGTGAAGTGTAAAACAATACGATAAATGCACCAACTGCTGACAGATAAAGCACAGGCAAACCAATCTCAATAAGTAGATATATACCGCAAGCGATTGCCCCAGCACTACATAGTACTGTTGCGATAATAACCTGGCGCGTTGTGATCTGACCATGAATTAGAGGACTGTCATGAAACTGTTGGTCTTTATTTCCAAGGTTTCCATTAATATAATCAAAATAATCATCGACAAAATCAGCTGCTGAGTGTGCCAATACAATACCCAAAGTGACAAGCACAAAGTGGAGCACATTAAATACACCATCATGTGCTGCCAATAATCCTGCAACAACGCACGGCAGGAAACTGACAATTAAAAATGGCGCACGTGCAGCTTTCAGCCAAATAATAATAGTTTCTTTCATATAATAGTATCCAGTATAAATGCTCCACCAAGTAAAATACCAGTCAGCAATAGGTTTAATATAGATCGAACTGTTGCCCACAGGTAGTCCTCTATGGAACTTTGTTGATTTTCAATTACACGCATAACACTAACAGATAAAGGGATAGTCAAAAACCCCGCCAATGCTGAACTCGGCAAAGTGTTTGTATAGACACCAATACCTATAGATAAATATGCAAGAAATGTGATGCCATACAACAATAATTTATTGAGTTTTACTACTCTTATTTCATCATTATGCTGTTCAAGATTAAACTTTGCGCCCTTTAGGTAGGCAACTACGGTTACCAAAAACCCGATAGGGAATGACACTGCAATAACTGATGAGGTAATCTCAAACTGTAGAATATATCCCACAGCGATAAGACATAGTGGCCCGAATGTGATAAAAACCACAAGTTCTTTAAGCCCTCGCCTCATTAGTGGAGTAAAAAAAACCATGAGTAAAAATCCGATTGATGCAAATATAATAACTGGCCAGCCATGAGTCATGAAAAAGAAAATTCCGATAAAGAAATCAATAATAA
>DASCRE010000015.1:0-2165 GCA_034408645.1 Fidelibacterota bacterium
GATAGTAAATACCGGAATGGATCACCTCGCTGTTTCGGGAGGAGATTCCCCGTCCAAAAGTTTCTTCTTTTTCAACGATCAAAACAGAACCTTTTCCGGAATTGGCCAAAGCTCGAGCTACAGAAAGTCCCACGGCTCCAGCTCCAATAATGATTATTTCATAATCAGAAGATTGACTCATTTCAGATTTTGATTCCTATTTTCTAACCGAAAACAAAAGAACGATTCCCACAATGATAAAGAGTATATTTCCCATCCATGCGGAGAGAATAGGGTTCAATACAGCCTTGATGCCCATGGATTGTCCAAATTTGATAAAAGCATAATAGGAAAAGATAACAAAAATACTCATACCTGCTCCTAAAGATAGCCCTCCAGTAGGATTCATCACTGACAGGGAGATACCGAAGAGCATAACAATGATACTGGTAAAAGCGAAAGATAACTTGAATTGTTTTGCCACCTCCCATCGGGTAGTATTTACACCATTTTCTCTCAATTTTATAATCCTGGAGTTTAACTCATAAATATTTAATTCTTCGGGAGATTTATATTGTTGAACCAACTCTTCGGGTTTAAACGCTACGTTTAACAGCGTATCTTCAGATGAAATAATTACACTGTCTTCCATACCATACTCATTAAAATTACGAATGGAATAGTTTTTCAGTTTCCACATGGAGAGTGAATCAATCCAGACCATTTTTTTTCCGTCTATCCTCTGATGAAGCAAACCGTCCTTGAGGGAGATTAAGGTGATTTTTTCCGCTGATTGATTTTGTGCCTTGTATCTAGATATAGATAGGTGAAGCTTTTTTTCTTTCTGAAAAAATAGATCTTTAAGTAATTGTTGTTTGTTTTTTGATTTAGCAGATTTCCTACTCATGTACTGTTTTTTGATTTCTGCCTTTTTCTCATTTCCCCAGCTCACCAATGAGTTATCTAGGTAAAAAGAGCCAACACTAACACAGGAGCTCACCAACAAAAAGGGAAGGACCACTCGATAAAGACTGATTCCTGAGGCTTTCATGGCTGTCCATTCGTTTCGTTTAACTAAAAGGCCCATACTGAAAACAGTGGCAATGAGGACGGCCATGGGGAGCCCGATATTTATAAACCAGGGTAAGGTATATATATAAAAAAGGAAGACAATCTTAATTGGAACCTTATTATCAATAAATTTGTCCAGGTTTTCAAAAATATCTACAATAATAAAGATTACTTGGAATCCAATCAGTATGAGAGCCAATAGGACAACAAATTGCCGGACGAGATAGAGGTCAAGTTTTCTCATTGTTGATGTAAACTAAAGTGTGAATTTCCGTAATTTGTACCTAATTTGAAACACAATTGGAAGTTAATTTAACCACAGAAAATAATGATTGAACGCCTAGATAAAATTATGGAAACCTTTTCGGAAGTAATGTGGAGCATGCCCCTTGTCATTACTCTGATTGTGAGTGGTTTGTTTTTTACGTTATATAGCCGATTTGTTCCATTCAGATATCTCAGGCATGCTATAGATATTTTGCGGGGGAAATATGACTCTGAGGATGATCCCGGACAAATTACACACTTTGAGGCATTATCCAGTGCATTGGCAAGTACAGTTGGAATGGGAAATATCGCAGGGGTAGCAGTTGCTATCCAGGCAGGAGGTCCGGGAGTTGTATTTTGGTTGTGGGTAAGTGCAATTATTGGTATGGGGACAAAATTCTTTACCTGTACTCTGTCTGTGATGTATCGTGGAAAGGATGATTTGGGAGAAATTCAGGGTGGTCCTATGTATTTTATCGAAACCGGACTTGGAAAACGATACAAACCTCTGGCCTTATTTTTCAGTATCGCTGGGATGTTTGGATGCCTGACGTTTTTTCAGGCCAATCAACTGGCTCAAATCATACGGGATTTTATTTACCATCCCATGGGCTTGTTTCAGGAGTCTCAAATGGTAGGCGATGGAATTACAGGTATAAGTGTCGCATTTCTTGTGGGAATTGTGGTTTTTGGTGGGATTCGCCGAATTGCAAAAGTGGCATCCAAGTTGGTTCCTTTTATGGTTGGGATTTATTTGTTAGCTGCCATATTTATTTTATCTTCACATTTTTCTGAGATTCCATATCTCCTTTCTTTAATATTTCAAGATGCATTTACCGGTGATGCTG
>DASCRE010000016.1:0-20218 GCA_034408645.1 Fidelibacterota bacterium
GCCGTTCCCTGAAGTAAGTGACTCCCCAGGAATATAGGTGCCGTCAAAACCGTATAAAGTCCCTATAACAGCCTCTGGAAATAGGTATTGGTAATATGTGTCTTCAGTGTATAAGGGTAAACCTATCAGGTTCCAACCAGATTGAAGTTCTACTATTATATCAATGTTTGCTGAGCCTGAATTTTCAGACCCTGGTGTAGGGGTCATAAACAGCCATTGGGCATTCCCATCCGGAACGCGACCATAAGAAACATCAACAGTCTGAGGCCCAAAACTCATAGAATCAATAATGGTAAACCCATCACCAGCAACCAAGGCTATGAACTCACCATTAGAGCTTAGTTTAAAGTTTGTGTGGAAAAGGCCCTGCTCTTGCTCCTCGTCACACCATATCAGCATATGTCCATTGGCAGGTATAACAGACCCCTCAGGGAATACCCATTTGGTCAGGTTATCAGGATTGTCCGTTAGGTAAAACCAGTCCAGATTTACATCATTCACATTGCCATTATAAATCTCCAGCCAGTCATCATATTCTCCAGACTCATCTACATTGGTTGAATCATTGCTGGAAAGAAATTCGTTTATTAAAAGATCAGGGAAGGATGGTTCACCATTGATGGTAAATTCAGAATCGATCCATTCAATTCTTTCAAATATCCAATTTTTTAAATAGTCAACTTCTTCCTCGTAAGTATCAAACACATAATAGTTTGGCCATACATATTGTCCCAGCGTTGGCCATCTATTGAAGTTTTTTATTTGGGCATTGCCAATATGATTTACTAAGCTATCAATGACAAAATTTATATTTTCTTCTGTTAGAATATTTGACCTAAGATAATTCCATCTCTCATTAACCTGAGTTTGAAAATATTCATCCTGCCACATTAGTTCCCACCAAAAGGTCATTTGATCACCTCCCTCAGGATTATATTCGAGCAACCATCCATCAGTTAACCATGTTTCACCATAATCACAGTTCCCATATCCATGGTTAATATCCCAGACAGGGCCTGCAGTTAACCTCCCATCGAAACTATCTATATCTTTGTAGATATAAGTACTTAAACGGTATGCATCTACATTTTTTGATAATTCTTGTAGAATTATCATATCCACAAACGAACCAATATTTGTGATATTTGAATAACCGGTTTCAAAATCATTATAATTTGCGCTTACCATAATGGCTTCAAAATCGTAGATAAATTGATAAATATATTCTTCCTGTTCCTCCGCTATTTCATCCGGTTTGGGGTAGTGATAATTATACAGCATCCCATCAAATTCACTGTAAAATCCTCCATTGTTTTCACCCGTACCTCCCCAATCAAATTTTAGAATATATCCTCCGGTAAGATCATCTCCCTCTGTTTCATCAGGACTTAGTTCTTCAATATCAATTCGATTATTATCCCGTTTAAGCTTTTCCATTAAAACATAAACACCTCTGTAGTCACCATTAATGAACAATTCACAGAAACGCGACCTGCTTGCATAACGGCCCATAGTATTTGATAAATGATATGTCAATACATTTCGAACTAACGATTTATCCGACCAGGGCGCATATAGCACCCAATCATTTTCTTCAGGCATCCCCAGTAGTGATACATTATTATTTGAGCCATCATCATTTACCGTTTCAAATCTATAGGGAGGTTTTGGCTGCCACTGTGATGAGTTCCCTCTTCGTTCAATGGTAATTGAACCATCATAGCCATTGAAATCATCATAAAGACTGTTTTCGCCGATATTATCGATGATCCCCAGGTGAGCAGGAATTCTCGGTTCCCCTACTATCTCCTCCCCAAATGTGTTAATCGTAAAAATAGGAAGATTACAAATAGTATAGTCCAGGGGCTCATAAAACCATTCCGGTACCTCTCCAAAAAAGGATGAACCATCCACAACGCTAAAGGATAGAAAAAAAATACTGGATAGATCTGAGGAGGTAACATTTACGTTATGAATCTGAACTGCAAAAACATTTAGCCCATTTGTTAATATATTTTCAAGGTCAATCCCAGCCAAATATGCCTCAGGGATACCACCTTGGTACATTGAGGCCTCGTGATTTTCCCATGCCTCATCATCAAACCCAAAAAATGTTTCAGGTACACTCATGTTTGCGGAACGTGCAATCTCAACCCCGTTCACAGATGCAATAAATCCATCATCATAATCAGCATGTAAAATCATTTCATTTACCTGTGCTAAGTCCTCGATATTAAAAGTTCGTCTTATATATAAAGAAATAGTTGATTCTATTTCGGTGAGGTCATCTCCATCTCCATATCCAATACTACCAGGACCAACTTGCCAATCACTATCATTAAATTCCACGCTCTTCCAGTTGGACTCTGGTTCACTCTCACCCACAAAATAGTGCCACTGGTCATAAGCATAAATAGCGGTTTCCCAATGGTCCTGGGACATAATACTATTTCCAAAAAGAGTAAAAAATAATAAAATTGGTATAGATAGTTTTTTCACAATATTGATCTCATATCATTCTCTTTAAACAATAGAAATATTATAGATAATTCTGCCAAAATAATAGCGACTTGTTTTTGTGGTTGTTGAGCATTTTGATATTAGATTTAGTTTTTTGAAAGGACAAACAAAAAATGCCACAGGGAAAAACAAATCCTCCTGTGGCATTTTTTGTTTTAACTATTGTATGAAAAGTGTTTATTTCATCAAAATCATTTTCTTAACTGTTCTGTAATTATCAGCTTCAATCGTGTAAATATACACCCCGCTTGAAACAGGATCACCTGCCATATTGGTACCGTTCCACAGAGTTCGGTGATACCCAACAGAGCACAGTTCATGAACGAGATCTGTCACTTTTTGTCCCACCAGGTTGTACACGCTGATCGTTACAAAACTTTCCTCTGGAATCTCATAGCTAATGGAGGTTACTGGATTGAACGGGTTTGGATAGTTTTGAGATACTGCAAATTTCAGAGGGACACTGGAAGCCTTGTTCAAGGTAAATCCTGTGACATCTCCACTCACTAAAATCTCTCCAAAATCATTTAGCTCGTACTCTTTGCCTTCATCAGATGTCAATACCCATCTAAGATGTTCTCCAGCATCAATATTGATAGTGTAGGATATGGTGAGCCTGTCAGTATTGTTCATCACATCTATAGCTCCTTCAGTTCCAGCCACTTTCATGTCATCAGCAAATCGCACATCAAAAGCGCCCACAGGTGGTTTAGGGGGTAGTTGATAGCTGAGGATATTTTCTTCTGGTATTGATATACCAAAGTAAAGCTCACTCCCATTGAAACTGAGAATATTGGCGTCTTTCGTTTGATCTGTAAATGAGGCTGTTGTTCTTGCAGAAGCTCCACCTGATATAGTAATATCCCCTGATGCGCTAGTTCTCAGCCAATAGCCCTTTCCAGGTGTTAACTCCGACGATGATGCATAGGTCCCTGTAAATCCATACAATGACCCCGGTACAATAATACCATCTGGGTCAGAGATAGATGCGACATCTACGGCCTCACTTATCCCGCTGATAAGGTTCCATCCCTGAGAAAGACCAACCGTTAAACTGGAAATTACTGAGCCAGTAATTGTTGTGCTTCCGGAATCTGAAAATCTAAGCCAATAGCCCAATCCCTCTACCAGATCCGATTCATTAACATATGTACCATTAAATCCGTACAGTGAACCTGAAATACTTGAAGGGAATACAGTATTATATGAGGCATCGACAACCTCCAAGGGCAGCCCAACTAGGTTCCAGCCAGACATGTTTTCTACATCGATTGAACCAGGACCAGAACCACCACCGACCCAATTATCAAAATTAGCCAGTAAAGTCTGCTGCTCTGCATTCGGAAGCATGGAAATATTAAATGCCATAAAAATGACATTTCCATTGATAGAGCTGGCATAGTAATAGTTATCTTCACCTAAATAATCAGCATTGAAAGGAACTGGCAGCTCATCCGGTGTATCATAACCAATCGGATCGCAAAGATCAGCCATACTTCCGGTAGCTGTCATAAATGATGCATCTAATGGAATATCTTCCGCAGGCAGTCCAGCGATTAATCCTGTTCCTCCATCATCTCCAGCAGCAACTTCTATGTAGGCATAATCGTTTCCAACCCATTCCACACCCAAAACATCATATACGAAGTCCCCTGTTGAAAACGACGCATCTACCCAGTCAGTTAGCGTACCAAGTACTTCCTCAGAACTAAAAAGCATATATCCACCACCAGCAACAAACTCACTAAGGGAGTTGTCAGCGGTACTGTAGGGCATTGGAGTCCAATCCAAAACCCCAGCATAGATCACAGAAGTATAATTACTGAGGACACTGACATAGTCTGCTGAACCATTATCCCAAACTACCCAGGTATCATAATCGTCAATTCCAACTGACTCCATATTTACCCTCAGTATTGAGTCAGCATAAGCACAACCGTAGTCATCGTATGGTTCATTATGGTCACGCATGTAAAGGACAGAGGCTCCGGAAGAGACAAAGCTCGTGCCCCAAAATTCACCAACTCCTGAGCCTGTATTAAAACCAGCATCATCTGTTGCTTCTGCCCAGTAAGTTACAGTACTCGCATCACTGAAACCCTCGATGTCAAAAGTTGCTGAGTAGGCTATCCCCTCTCCGGGAACCATATTTACCTCAACTACCTCTCCCTCATCAACGAAATATTTGAGAACCACTGAAGTGAGTTCTCCATCTGAATCGAAACAGGTCGCATTAACGGTAGCAGAGCTGGTTCCGGAGGCGACACCATAGCGGGTACTCCCCTCACCAACTAAATTGATCGCAGGGGGTGAGGCAATGCCAAACTCAGCGAGTGCACCTTCAATCAGTTGGGCAAACTCCGTGTAAATCCATTCACCCGTTTCTGTCGTATCGCCAGCCGCATCAGCCATAAAACTTAGATAGACCGCTTCACCACCAGGATCGTGGTCCTTGAAAATTCCAACTAAATTACCAAAATTATCGTAGAAAATAGGTGTACCATCACCAGCTGTAATATGGTCAGTCCACCCCATACCATCTGTTATAAGGTAAGGTCCATGACGAACAGTCATTGGGGTAACAGTAAATGGATTATCAATAGCAGTCACACCTACTCCGGTAACTTCTATCGTATCAATAGCGGGGGGATCATTAAGGCCACCGGCAATACCAAAATAATCATAGGCAAAATCACCGGACGAAAAGGTCAATTCAGGATCAAGATTATGACCATAGAACCAGTCCATATCGATAAGGAGCAGGTTTCCACCACCATTAATAAACCCAGAATAACCAGGATCACCACCAAGTGGGTCATCTGCAATTACGGGGATGGTTGCGTTTCCCCAACCATAAGCAATTATATTTGTCCATCCGTGGTTGATAACAGAACCATCTATACCATTCTCAAGAAATGTGTCCCATACCTCATAAACAAAATTATTATCATCTAATACCTGTTCCACAAGATCCCGCTGACGGTCTGAAACACGGTCACGGATAACAAGGAGATCAGCATCTGGGTTGCTTGGCTCTTTTATTTGAAAGGACATGTGCATACTCTCAGAGGCAAGCCCATCATTATCAGTAGCAGTGATCCAGTATTCGATGACATCACCTGGGCTGGCATTTGCATAGAATATCTCAAAAGTGTATATACCGTTACCATCTGCACCAACGTCGTTCGCTGTCAGCTCCACATCGTTCGTGGTCCCTTGGAACGAATAATGAGCAGTAACCACATCATTATCATCAATTGCCATGCCAGAGGCATCGTCAACATCATCAAAAAGGTCAGTATAAACTGTCAATGTATTTCCAGGGGGAGGAGGCATAAAAAGACCTTGATCATATGTGTTGTTCAATTGAGAAATTGACTGGATTGCAAGAGGAGCTCCCCAGGGATATTCCACTTTCACCAGCACCATATTATCAATCAACCCATCCGCCATACTGGCTGACGACTGATAAGAACCCCAAGCATATCCTGGGCCCCAATCCCCATCAGGAGTACTGATATCACCATCCGGATCTGTCCATGGGCCACCAAACCAAAGATATGTTTCATCTGGGACATCAGATGCCAATGGATGTGGGGTTTCCCCACCTTTGACAATCACAATTAGAAATGTTTCTACAGAATTTATATCAGTAGAATCACCAACAATAAACTCATCGCCAACAATACCAATATCAAGCTGGATTGACCAGTCATCTAAATAATCTTCAATCGTATTTGGAGTGGCAGGGGTCATAAGTTCTCCAATAGGAGACCAGGGGGCCCAACCCCTAGGCCAATCAGTTGAAGCACCGTTAGTTGTATTTTCAATTGCCACATCACTCAGCATAGCGCCAAATGCGATTACATTCCCACCGTCAAACCATTGGTGATATACTTCTCTAACAATACAGGGAGCTGCTGGTGTAAATGCAACAGCCATGGTATCATTTTGATCTCCACTGCCAAGGTACCACTCAGCAAAATCGTCAACATGGGTTAGATCCCATAAACCATCCCGAACAGGCCCATTAGGATTCTTCGATCGGTTGACCCTATCAAGAGGGACCAAATCGTTATTGTTGTGTCTGGTGGGTGCTTGAAGTCTTTCTCTAACAATATTCATAGGTACCTGCCGATATGTTCCTTCCTGCAAGAACTGTACCTTATTATCCATTGGGCTGTCAATTGATTGTTTAACTGGGTTTTTTGCTAAGGGAAAAGAGCTGATCCCAATCAACAAAGCTAAAAGAATAGTAGCTGTTTTATTCATAGTCTACTCCTATACATTATTTGTTATAAAAATATAATCTTTAATAGTTGGTTATTGAACCGAGCAATTTATTAAGAAATTCTGAGTAATTCACAGTAAAAATATAGTCCACCTCAACATTGTGATTTTCGTCAACAATTGGGTTCCCAGAAATAAGTAGCCAGTTGGTTCCCTCATAAGTTTTTAATATTGTATAGTTAATTCCATCTGAGCGGACCGAAGTCCCGGACACAAGCCTGTGCTCTTCATTAACAGAAACAAGTACCTCCCCCAGTGAAATAGTGTTGTAATCATCCCAAATACCGTTTCCATTCCGGTCATCAAGAGGCTCACCAGAATTCCATGTGCCACTAACATCAATGTCCTGATAATACTCACCATACCTGACGGTTCCTATTTCTGAAACTGCCTGAACATAGTCCATCTCAATTCCCAGGTCCTGAAGTATCAAATAACTTTGTTCAATTTCACCAAGGTAATAGTGACTTTTTGCTTTTGAGATATTAAGAGATTGAGAATTGATGGAAGGGTCCATTGAAAAAACAAATAACTCATCAGCCTCTAAGACCTGGTTGATGTACATTACACATTCGTTGTATTGACCTATTGCAAGCTTAATCAGGCCAACGCCAGCCAATGACTCAGCAGTTATAATATCAGCTCTAAGGGAGTCAAAAACAGCAAAAGCGACAGCCTTTTGTAGATTATTTTCACCTTTGACCAACTCAAGATTACGAGCATAGCTCCACCCAAGACCCAGATAAACTTCCGGTTCAATAGCATTACGCTCAGAGGCCCTGCTAAAAACATCAATAGCCTCTTCATACAGACCACTCTGAAAATGTGTCCACCCTGTTTCTATAAGAGCATCATACTTTTCTGGTAGCCCAAAAAGAAAATCATCATCACTCAGTTTTTCACTACAACTGAAAAGAAATAGAAGCACAAAAAAACTTGAAAATAATTTTAATGTAGTTATTGTTTGGCTCATTCTATTACTTGATGATCAACATTTTTTTTGTCTGTTGGAAATCATTAGCGGTCAGTTGGAAAAAATAAACACCAGAGGAGGGCATTGCTCCAAACCTCTGTCTTCCATCCCAGTTAAACTTATAATATCCACCACTGAGATCTCCATCAAATATTCTGGCGATCTCTTTACCCATAATATCATAAACCACCAGGGTTACATAACCTTGCTCTGGAAGGTCAAAAGCAAAGTTTGTGGATGGATTGAATGGGTTCGGATAATTTTGAAATAATGTATAATGTTTAGGTATAATCAGATCTCTATAGAGGTCTCCATGAATCCCAGAAAGAACTATGAATTGCCCCAGTGAGTTGGTTTTTGCCTGTAAAGAGTTCTCTATAATTTCAGTTCCTATGTTCCGCCACTCTCCCTTGTAAAGCTCATAAATGCTCATTGTTTGATCAACTTCATTTAAGAAAAAGGTCACAGTAGCTGACCGATTTATTTTTTGATCACTAGGCCCGAACATAATAATATCACTCACCGGCGTAAAGTCTTCCGGCAGTGAAAGTGAACGCTCAATTGGGACAACTCCTGCGGCTATCATCAATGGTGTCCCTAAACTTTCACGCTGCAGATTATATTCAGCATTACCTGCAACAATTCGTGAAGAGGAGCCAGGATCATAGTAGTCTACAACAATTGTCAATGAATCACGCTCGAAAAGATTACCGCTCTGATCAATTCCTTGGTATGTAAAATTATAGGATCCTTCTAAAGTTAATTCCTTGGATGTGTGATAAATGACAAGATCAGACCCATACGACGTAAGCTCACTAAGCACTATTGAACCTGAGTCTCCTGTATTGACTGAATATTCTACAATCGGTTCTTCATTCCCCAGTTGATCAAAAACTCGCCTCTGAGATACTACATATACATCCAAAAAATTCTGTATACCTGGGTTCTGATAGGCAAACAGATCGCTAAAATCAGGAACAGAAACTATATTCGATACTGCAAAATCATAGGTTGCTGGAGGTTGAGCATCATCAGTTTTTGCAATCATTAATATAATATTTTGAACCCCATACAGTGCATTATCAAGGGTGTCCCTAAAGGTAAATAACGGGTCAGTTGTTACTGGAAGGGTGCCATAACTGGTTTGCTCATCTAACTCAAAATCATACACTTCGTAATCCGTATTCATAGGATCCATAAAACCACTTTTTAGTGTTAATTTTTTCATCCGAAAGCTGATACCATCATAACCATTAAAGACCAAACTATCTTCGTTATCCAAATCAGGGCTGAGATAGCTATTAAAATTATTGTCCACATCGAAAGAGTATCCTCTCATGATCAGGTAATTATACGACCAGGGTAAAATATCTTTTTTTGTGTAGGGTGATTCCTTCCCTATTGAAGCATCCCAGCTCAACAATACAGCTGGTTTTCCAGAAGGTGGCGTCTGGAGATCAAACCCATCAAAACTATATCTGCTGTTGTACATGCTGTCAGATTGAACAGCATCAAGATAGCACGCCATACCGTAATCCGAAAATATGTCTTTTATATCAATATTTATATCCAGTGTCACAAGAGCATCACTTACTGCTTTTATCCCAACTGAATCAGAACGTGCAATGGCTTGAATAATGTCCCATCCTGTTCCGCTAATACTATATTTTTCCTGAAGGTAGGATAAGAAGAGATAGACATTCCACTTATCTTTCCTTCCTTTCAATGATTGGTACCCCGTGGCAATGTATGTTAATTGATTTCCAGCAGTAATAGCGGGGGCAGTACTTCTGCCAAAGAATTTTACGTCACCGGCCATCTTTTTCTGGAGAACAGCGCTGACGCCCTCAATAATCCAGTTTTCCTGGTCTGGTTGGTTGTGCTGCATTATCATCCGGGCGTGCTCCTGAACAAGTGCATTATAGGTTGCCCGCAGATCTTGGTCATCGGCATTCAGACTCATTGGATCTGTATCCAAATATATTATATCACCATGATTGGAATAGGGCGCACCATCAAGGGTGTCGAGAATTGTACTGTAACCGTGTACATAGAGTGAGGACTTTGTGTCATTACGTCCTTTGCCGTATTCATCAAAAATATCTGTGAAAACAAAGCTAATTTTTCCATTGTTATCAGTATCTTTTTCCCCCCCTCCCAAAAATTCACGCAAGGCATCTGCAATACCTTTGGAAGAGTCGTTGGGAGCCGTTTCATCAAATGCAGTTACAATTGCAACCAGATCAGCTGAATCAATTTTCGTTTTCCAGGCCTGTTCATCAACGTATATCTCGCAGTTAATCCCCACCGATCGGAGTGAAGCAAAAACAAGGACCGGAGCAGGAGGAAACGCTTCAAAACTTTGTATCCAAAACTTACGTCCATAATTAGCCTTCCAATCTATCCATCCCGAAAAAGCACTGTCTGCATTAACAAACGCACTATCGGCTGATTGAAACAGTGGGCTTATCTTAACATCGTCATCAAGGCTAATAATATCGTCATAAGTATCAGAGAATACCTTCACAGAGAAATTGCTGACAAATTGAGCACCACTATCAACAACAATTTCCCCATCAATTTCAATCCCCCCAAAAGCTAATTTCTCCGGATACAATAGATCCACCATAACCAATTCATCCAAAGTAATTGTGAGTGTGGAGTCTGCTACATTAAAAAGTACTTCGTTCACTTTTGGTGCACTTTCATCAATGCTGTAGTGAACTGAAAATAAACTGTCTTTAGTCACCGCTTTATTACCATTATTGTAGGTGCCCGCCGAATAAAATGTAAATGGATCGATGGTAAAGGTAAGGGTTGATCGGTTTGGATAATTCTCAAGTAACTCGGCGTCCGCCTCACTCAGTTTGATAAAAGTGGTGTCCCTTGCTGTTAAATAATATATCTCCCCCTGGCCGAATGTGATCAAACTGTCCTCAGAGCCATCAAAAAGAGCAAACCCCTCTAAATTGCTGTTGCCGCTTACTTCTGATCTTTCCGGGATGGGGACCTCATTAAAAAAACCAACCTCCATGTCCCATGGTAATGTCAGGATGTCAGTATCAGCATCGTAAACTAATCCGGAGGGTATAATTTGCGGTGGTTGTTTATCAAAATCACTTAAGCTAATTATTGTAACGGGGAGATCCACTACCTGAAGATTACCATTATTATTTTCATCATAAACAGCGTACTCATCTATTGTTAGAGAGAGAGCACCTTCTGTATCCATCTCATCAATTAACATTTCCAATTCTTTTTGATCAGAAAGTATCAGCTGTCCAATTCTCAAAAATATATCACTTGGGGAGGCAAATGGGGTCCCATTAATTCCAGAAAGATTCATAGAGACATCTCCAACGGACAGAGAAATCTTTGAGTATACCGGAGCAGGATAGGGAGGTGTAACAACAACTCTACGTTTATTTGTTTCCTTTGACCTAAAAAATATGAACAAACTATTTTCTGAAATATTATATATGGCACTGTCAGCCAAAAGCGGAAGAGAGTCTAGCGTTGAAGTAATTGGTAATGTACTCATTTCTGAGGGGTTGTAAAGAGTATCCATAAAAGCACCCTCGGATAGGTTCACGTTCATTAAAGAAATGTCCAACATGGTTTCCAAACTTTTACTATCGTTTCGGGTCAGCAAGATTTCCATCGTATCAGAGTCAGCAGTTTGAACTAACGAACCAAGACCCTCCAAAGTTTTGGTGGATCCAATATTATCAGCGAATCCCACTTTAAAAATATTAATATTAGTTTCCTTATCAAGAACACCATTGCCATTTCTGTCCTCACCACTATCAAGATTTCCGTTCCCTGGTCTATTTTGCCCGGGGGGAAAGGTTTCGTCTTCAGGTATTTGGTCAAACTGAACTAATTTATCAAAAACAAGTGTAAGTACATTAACGTTAGCATCATAATTAGCAGAACTTAGGATAGGGGATACATTCTGGCCTGAGACTAAAACATCAATGGAAATAAATGAATTAGGTTCATATTGGTCCCAGATACCATTATCATTGAGATCAGTAAATTCTTCGGAAACCTCATCAAATTCATTGTCACTATCAAAATCTACCAGAGGTTCCGCTGGTGTCCAAAGTGAGTCACCATTCAAATCGGTAAACTCTTCCGCATCATCCCAGGTGCTGTTACCATTCAGGTCAGAAAGCTCTTCCCCTGTGAACCAGATGCCATCCCCATCAGAATCAAATTCTTGGTCACAAAGTCCATTAAGTGGTTCGACATCTATAAATGGTTCACACTCCCAAAGAGGAGGAGGCCCCGCATTGTCACACACACCATTACCATTATTATCATTAAAATTCCAAAAACCGTCTTCAGGAAAAAGAAAATAACCATCCTCAAAACTTTCTACTCCATCACACACACCATTTCCAAAACTTTCATTCCAACCACTGTCATCATCACATATGTAGACACCATTGTTATTAACCCCACAGTCTGTAAACTCTTCAGCACCATCCCAGATACCATTATCATTTAGATCGGTAAATTGTTCCGCATCATCCCAGGTGCTGTTACCATTCAAATCTATAAACTCTTCAGCACCATCCCAGATACCATTATCATTTAGATCGGTAAATTGTTCGACCGGACTATAAACACCATTACCATCCGTATCTTCAAATGGTTCAGCGTTATCCCTTATAAAGGTCCCCTCTTCAATAACCAATTTAAGGGATGACAGGTCGAGAGCTTCTATGGCATTGACAAGGCTTAGATCATTTCCCCAAATATTTCTATTCTCCCACTGATCAATGATCCCTCCATAAATCAGTGATATTTGAAGCGTATCTGAATGAGACCCCTCATTCAGAATAGTACCACCGGAAAAAAGGACATCGGGCTTTGGCCCTCCATTATCATCATCAAAAGTCATTCGACCCAAGAGAATGTTATTGGTATAAATACTGTCAGAAAAGGCGATGGTCAGCACATTGTACCCCGCATCATAGCTGGTAGAAGTGATAGACGTACTTTGTACAGTGGTTAAATGTATTAATCCTGCAATAAGAATTTGACTTAGGAAGAGTATCTTTCTTTTCATATCACAGCCCAATTACTATTGTAAATTGTTTAACAAATCCCAGTAAACCATAATTGGAAACAGCCATATCAAACCGGAAATCATTTGCTATTGGGGTAATCTCACCAAGATTCAAACCAATGCCCCCCATAAAGGAAGCGGAATTATGGTTTGAGTAAAGTCCCCCTCGAAGAAAAAGGATATCTATGAAACCGTATTCCATCCCCAGATTGAGTCGTTCTGAAGAATCATTAGGATGAACCGCATCTATGGCAAACATCAATTTGTGGTTTGTCAATTCTTCAAAGAAATCATATGAGATGCCCATTTGAAACATAAGTGGCATATGGTAAGCTCTAAATGATTCTGGTTCTGGAAGGAGCTCTCCATCGTGGTAGTCATCAAAGGTAGCATCTTTTCCGTTCTTCTCAAAATCCAGTTCAGGCCCAAAATTTCGTACGGACATCCCAAGCTTTAAAGAATTGAAACCGGTTATATATAATGTGCCGATATCTACCGCCCAGGCACTCGCCTCATAGTCATAGAGATCTATTGATTCATTTATCAATGAAATATTTGCACCAAATGAAAACCTGTCAGTTAAAGAGTTTGCCCAGGAGATACCAAGGGCCAGGTCATTCCAGATAAATGAGCGGCCGGTTCCTTGTTGGGCCTGTACAGTGGTTTCGTTTATATCACCGGTTGAAAGTTGTCGCATATGAATGGCCATGTTGCCTATCGGGGTTTTCAGCCCTCCCGAAATGCTGTGATAGTTAATCCCAGCGAACCAGTCTACTCGTGAAAAGAAAATATTTGTACTGTTCATATGAACAAGCGCAGCAGGATTATAGAATACAGCAGAGGCATCAGATACCTTTGTCCCGACCACACTATTTGCCATCCCCATTACTCGTGCATCTGGACTGATATCAAGAAAATGAGCTCCGGATGTTCCTACTTTTTCAAAGTCCTGTTGACCAATTATCATTGATAAAAACAGAATTGGTGTTATTCCTATAGTATGTCGTTTCATGGCCGTCAATGTTCTATCGGAAAATAGCAAATTTACCAATGTATTTTTCGAGATCTTTGGATGACTCCCCCACAATATTGACATCTGGGGCTTCGACCACATATACATAGAGCCCGCTCACAACAGATTGATTGTTTCTGGTAACCAGATCCCAGTATTCTTCGGCTTGTCCATTAGTATGTTCAATCTCTTTAATGAGATCACCACTTAAAGAGAAAATAGAAATTTTCGCAACCGGAGGAAGGTTGGTGAACTTGATTCGATCCTCATATTCCACTTCCCATTCCGCCGTACCGCGGTAGGGATTAGGGACAACCAAGACTTTATCAAGAGGGGGAATATCATCACCGGTTTCGTAAAGGGTACCGGGGAACACCGGTATAGGAGCATTATCTACAGACTTTTTATAGTTACTCAAAGGAGAATATGATGGAAGGAGTTCCTGTCCAGCTTCCTCCGCAGATTTGTAGCCATCATAGGCAGAAACAGCATAATAATATGGAATGCCATCAAGTGGAGTATCAATAGTGTCGCCCCATAAATTTACACCTCCCAGGTCTTCGAACTGATTTTGTATTGGTGGTAGATTATGCAGAATCCAATCTCCTTCATATTGAAAATAAATCCATTCCCAACCTGCGGCTTCACAAGATTCTTGTGTTAAAAAATTTAGATTTTCACATCCTGCTTGGGGGAAAATCCATTCCCAACCTGCTGCTTCGCAAAATTCTTGTGTTAAAAATTCTAGGTTTTCACATGTTGCAGTAGCTTTGTTATTTAAGGTATCACCATTTACATCAACAATAAATACAGATTCGTCCCGGTTGTCAAAAGCGGCAATCATCTCCCAGTCCTGTGGATTGTAGCTGGCACGATAAATCTGGTAACCCTCAAAGTCAATTCTCCCCAGATTTGCATCAAAGGAAAACTCAGCTCTTGTGTCCCAAGCTAATCTCACACCCCCGCTCGTTGGGCTGTACGATAATTCTGGTACCACCGGGGGAATAGGTAGATTCCAGTGAACATCCTCATCAAATGAATTTGGATTATACGGTGTGCCATCTTTACTACCCGAATAATATGCCTTTATTGCATTATCTGAGTTCTCCCTTAACCCTTCTAACCCTTTACCACAGGTCAAGGCAAAGACCACTTTTATCGTATCCCCCTCTGGAATATCAAATGGTCCTGTAGTGAGCAGAAATCGATAATCAAACTGAGGAAACCCTAATTCCAGAGGGTTATTCAGAAACCGTTTTCCCTGACTGGCCACATGCTGTCCAAGCATATAATCCAGTTTGTCACCATCAAGGTCCATTGGGTCACTTTCCCAGTTCCACCACTGATGGGAAAAGGCTCCCATATAATCTTTACCATTCTCTACCGTGTTCATTGGGGCAGGAGTATAAACAAGGCTACCACCAAGGAAACCCTCATTTGGTGGAGATTTCTCACGCTCTCCGTAATCATTCGCAGAAGACCCTGGGTGATCTCCGTCATAGATATATGAGAGGCTTCTAGGAAATTGATAACCTTTAAGCAACCTACCATCTATTATGGCAGGTTCTCCAGAGACACGTCCAAGTTCAGGAACATCTTTCTGCCAAAACAGAGTGTCTGCTTTTTCATCAAATAGAACGGTCCATTCATCATAAAATCCATCTGGCTCGGCACCCCCAGGATTGTAGTTGGGGTTTTGCGGAGCATCCTTTAAATATGGGACTCCCCATTCATCATATCCAGTGATACCATCACTGTCAAGATCAAAAGGATCTACAACATCCATTATATCTGAATTTGTGTTTCCACCATCCCAACCCTCATAATCTACCAGGTCATCTATGTGTGGCTCAGTATTATCAGAAGATGAGACATCTATATCATACCAGTAGGCAACATAGACATCTTCAAGATAGCCGTTCAGTCCGGTGTTAATTATAAAATATTCAAAAGCTATGAAATCATCAAACTCTGGCAAGCTCCAGGTCAATCCTCTTTGGGCAACCTTTAGCCCAAGGGGAATGTGGTTACTTTCAGTATGGGACTCTAAATCATCATAAACTACATAGCTATCTTCTAGTGACCTCGACTTTGTATTTTCATTTCCATGGACATCTTTGCTGATGACAGAACCAATTTCTCCAAAAAAACCTGATGTAGGGAGGAACTCGACATGGGGATTGTAAAAATAGGTGGTTACAGCTGGCTCCCCACCAATTTTAGTTCCCAACCATAATCCAGCATCATAAAGATAATTGTTACCTGAACCCCCCGGCCACTGAGCAGATGGGCGCCCAGTGGATGGTGAATTAGGATCGCCGACACTACCGTAATTGGTGATCGCCGACCATAAATTATTTGTAGTATGATTGAAAAAAGCTTTTTCAGGCCGCGTGGCCATGGTTTTATAATTTGGAGGGGGATTTTGTATTTCATTTCGGTCTTTACCCCAAACATTGTCCACGAGAACAGTCTGGGTAATTGCTATTAAGGCTAATGAAAGTAACAGTGTGTGTATTTTGATAACTCTTAAAATCCTATTGTAATACCAATTCTAAAACGTCGTCCTTCCTGATAAACAGCGGGGTGCATGTAGGGCCCTCGTTCAGGATATAGTTTATTGTCATCTACTTTTCCATCATGATCTAGATCAACATTTGACATATATGCAAAGAAATTTTCTTGCCCGTCACTATTAGTAACTTCCCCATCCCCATTGCTGTCAAATTGTGACAGGAGTTGTTGATATTGATGGTACCAGTTCAAATCATTTACCTGTCTAAAGCGTTGGAGATCGAATAGATTGGTGATATATAAAAATAGGTTGGCATTATATTTCCCTAACTTGAGCTTATAGCTTACTCGCATATTTGATGTCATGTACCATGGATAGGTTTCTGTGTTTTCTACGACTATGCGCCCCTGCTCTGGCCTTGTGTACCGGGTCCCGCTGCCAAAATTAGCAGCCATTGTTGCGAGAAAGTTTTTATAGGAAAGATTAACATTAGCATTAAATGTGTGTCGTTGATCCCATTCTAAATATGATTCAAAGGTTGGAACAATATTACCGGACCATTCGGTGATATAGCCCTGTCCAACGGAGCTACTTTTTCCTTTGGCAACTAAATAGGTATAATTTAATTCACCAAAAAACAATCCTGGAGGACGTCTTAAAAGAATTAATTCAAAACCACGAACATTTCCGTAATCTCGATTGTAATACGTGGTGTACCAGTCACTGACCGTCCAGTAGATCGGACGTGTGTCAGTTAGTCCAAAAATATCTTTATAAAACCCCTTCGCTTCGATCATCGAAAGTGTGGTAAGCTGGTATCGTACTCCAACCTCATATGAAGTGGTTAGTTCAGGGTCAAGATTTGGATAGCCGACAATGGGAAAGCCACCACCCATGTTGTATGTGATATTCCTAAACATGTATTGCAGAGCCGGACGCTGATAATAACGCCCATAGTTAAAATATAGCATTGCCTTGTCAGTTATGGGATGAGAAATGCCAAGTCTTGGTGCAAAAACCAATTTATTTTCTGCTTTATGAGGGTCTTTGATTGGGCGGATCACAATTCCTTGTTTGTCCGTCTCAAGAAGACTGTGTTCATATAAGCCAGCAGCATCCTTCCAACCTTGATACTGTTCATCCACCCCATCACCATTCCAGTCATCATAATCATCGCTGGTCCATGTGGGGTCAGTTTCATCACCAGGATACTCGGAGTTCGGCATAAAATACTCCATACGAATCCCAGCATTTACAATAGCACCAGGGTATTCCATTTTGTCACTTAAATATACCGAAATCTCCCGTGGTTTAACTGTATAATATTCCGCATATCCATATCGATCTGGAGGCCAAAAATTGGTCAGATTGTAATCTTTTAGCTCCAGCCCTGTGGAAAGCTTATGGTTAAGAGTAACCTGACTCACAAGCTCAGATTTTATGGTAGTTGTTACCTTTTTATCATAGTGCCAGTGATCCCTGGAAAAAGAATATGGATGTGCAGCACCAACACCGTAGAAGTCCCCGCTGGCGTGCTTAAATCCCTCATCAGGAATATCAGCCCAAGGCATCCAAAAAAATCGTCGATCATAGTCATCGATACCGTCGCCATCCCAGTCCCGCTCGGATTCATCAACGTAGTTATTGTGGTTGGAGTCATGAAACATATCGCTTGGATCATCAATCCCGGTCAAGGAGCTACCAGGATTATAGCTATCGAGAACACCATTCCCATTAAGGTCTTCATTCCTCTTATCACCATCGCCATCCACATCCCAATCGAGATTCAAGTCATAAGTGCCATTTCCATTAAGGTCGGAATACCACTCTCCGTTGTTCCAAATGTTGTTTCCATTTAAATCTTCGAAGGGCTCAGTTCCCCAGTAAAGATCAAGTGTCCCGTCTCTATCTGTATCCTCATTGAGTCGCTCTATGATATTTGATTCCAACATAGTGGTGTACTGCGCAATACGCAGAGTATAGTAGGTGCGATCTGATAGGGTATGAGTAAAACCGATGTTCCACATTTTACTCATTCGTTCCCATAGGGGAAGACGGTCAAACATCGAAAACTCTGTGAGGCTGCCGTTTCGGTCAAGGTCTTCAGAATCAAGTACATTATTGCCATTGATATCTTCGCCCTCATCAAGCAAACCGTTGCCATTTAGATCTTCACTGTCCAGCTGACCGTTTCCGTACCATGTGTCAATAGCAGATTCAGACTCGAGTATAAAGTTGCCATTTTCATCTTCATTCGCCAAATCCCCATCAGGGGCCATTAGCATTCCGTTAGCATCATAGTCTAACTCAAACGCCGAATCTGTCCAGCTTCCGCTATTATCTAGGTCATTAAAATATTCCCCTTCATCCCACTGTCCGTTTCCGTTCCAGTCCGCAAAAGGTTCTTGAGAAAAATACATATCAAGGATTTCATCTCCATCAATATCTTCTGTTTGGAGTCCGTCCTGTGACCACCAGATACTGTAAAATTCCGGGATTTCTTCATCCTGTAAAATTCCGTCAGCAATTTCGCCATACTCTCCATCATGCACTTTCAGATATCCCGGAATAAATTCTGTGAGCTTGTCTTCACTCAATCTGTGGCTCCAGCTATATGAAAAACCATCATTAAAATTGGAATGAGAATAAAGTCCCGAAAAACTGAGTTTTATATTGTCCGTTATCTTCAATGAAAACTTCCCACTAAAGTTGTTGAGATCGGAGAATTGGTTTGGAAGATACCCATAGTCTTCATTTATCTCCCCCGCAACAGAAAAGAAAGCTCTATTCTTTAACAGAGGACCACTTAGAAAAAACTCCATAGATTCAAAGTTATGAGGGTTTTCTCCGGTGAAGGTTTCAGAGACTCCGTTTGATGTAGAATAACGAATGTCCCCGGCAAAGGTATTTCGTCCCTCTCGACCTGTGACATTAATGATGCCGGACTGGGCATCCCCATAATCAGCACCAAATCCACCCGTAATTATATTGGTTTCTCCTACAGCCATAATGGGGATATCTGAATCATTTGAATTCCCTGTAAGAGGATCATTCAACTGAATTCCTTCAAACAGATAAACAACCTCGGCAGAACGGCCTCCTCTGAAGTGCAGGTTCCCTCCGGCATCCTCCACTCCCCCAGCAGTATATGCCACCGCATCCTCAATAGAGGTTACTGCCATATCCTTCAGGTCATCGGAAGAGATTGTTCTGCGGCTGTCTGTTTTGTCCATCTGGATTAATTTACGCTCAGCCTCAACTACAATTTCTTCACCTTCAACTACTGTGGGGACTAAAATAAATTCTATATCTGTGGTTAAATCGCCGGACACGCTCACATTGGTAATGGTCATGGTAGAATACCCAATAATTCGTGCGCTAACTGCGTACGTACCAGCTGGCACATTCAACATTATGAAATATCCGTTTTGATCTACAGAGGTGCCAATTATAGTTTCAGATATAATTACATTTGCTCCCGGAAGTGGGTCCCCTGTTTCTTTATCGGTTACGGTTCCAGTTATTTTTCCTGTATCACTCGCAAATATAGTTTGTAAAAAGAAAAATCCGAGGATGAATAATAATGAAAAATTAGCTAGGGATTTCATCATATACTCACTTCATAATTATTGCACACTGAGTTGTTTCTGCAAGTAACTATATATGGGAGCCGAATAATGAACACTAATTAAGTATAATAAACACAATAGGAAGCCGAAATATCTGTACATAATTGGTTATATCCAAATTGTTTTTATATATACTGATGTAGTAGTATAAATTAGATATCAATAATAGCGGTTATCTTTTTTTATAATACAAATGACTTGA
>DASCRE010000017.1:0-9522 GCA_034408645.1 Fidelibacterota bacterium
AAAAGTTTCTTTTAATTGTTCAAGCATAACATGAAAATTTACGATGACGCTAATATGTCATAAGAATAGCAATTTAATTAATTAATAGTATCACAGGGGACACCATAGGTGCATCTGAAGATAGAATAATACCAAATTTCGATGTAATGTAAATTCTAATCAACAATATTGATCTCAACCCAATTGGATTCTGCACTTGCAACATCATGGTCTGCACTTGTGGTTATTCCATTACCTAGTCTGAGAGGTTTGATTTTCCAATAATATTTCCCCGAGTCCAGATATTCATCCGCCAGGCTGATTTATCTGTATTTCAATCCCAGGTGAAGATAAAAGAATTAGCGGAAAAACAAGAAGTATAAAGGGATATTTGAAAAATATATTATGTATAATCCCTTTTACCATATAAAATGAAAATATCAATCACCCGAAGAAATAAACATTTTTGAATTTAAATATCTTCGTAATTCCATTTCATCCATTCCAACATGAGGAAATCTCCCCTCTTCAGAGATAGATATCTTTCCTGTTTCTTCTGACACAACAATGACAATAGCATCGGTTTCCTCAGATAATCCCAACCCTGCCCTATGTCGGGTTCCCATATCCGGACTGATAGTTGTACTTTCACTGAGTGGTAAAATACATCCTGCTGATTCAACAATATCATTCTGGATGATAATAGCGCCATCATGCAGTGCAGAACCAGGATTAAAGATACTCAATAACAATGGACTAGATACATCAGCTTTCAAGAATGTCCCCGATTCTTTATAAGATCGCAGGCCTGTTTCCCTTTGGATAACAATAAGTGCTCCCCACTTTTTTTTCACTAATTCATTAATTGAATAAACCAGGTTTTCAATTGTTTGTGATGATCCAACCCTAAAAATCTTTTGAAAAAATCGATGTTGACCTATGTAAATTAATAATCGTCTAATTTCAGGTTGAAATAAAATGACAAATGCAACAACCCAAACAGTTTGAAAGCGATTCACTAACCAGGAAGTGGCACGAAAACCAAACGCGTTAAAAAGAAAAGAGGAGATAAGCAATATAATCAATCCTACCAACATTTGCCCCGCACGAGTTCCCTTGAAATACTGATAAACTGTGTAAAAAATCCAACTTACCAACAAAAGGTCAACAGCATCAACAAGAGTAACTGTCAAGAAACCTATCTTAAATAGAGTCATACTTGAGTACCTGCTTCCATGATTTTATCTGTAATAACAACTGCACGTTTTACTTCTTTCACATCATGGACACGAACAATAGATGCACCATTTAGGATACTTGCTGATACTGAAGCTAAGGTCCCCTCTAATCTGTCTTCAGAAGGGACATCAAGAGTTAACCCAATAAATGATTTTCTGGAAGGTCCTATCAAAATTGGAAATCCCAATTCAGAAAATTCCTTTAACCGTTGGATTAGAATAAAATTGTCATTGAGCTGTTTACCAAATCCTATTCCCGGATCAATAATAATCTGTTCTTTTTTGATTCCAAAGTCCAGTGCTTTTTGTATCTGGAAAGAAAAAAAAATTATAAGTTCTTTTATCACATCAATATAGGTCGGATTTGTTTGCATATTCCTAGGTGTTCCTTTAATATGCATTAACACAACAGGCACATCAAACTTCTTCACAATTTTTATCATTCTTGAATCAAATGTTAATCCACTGATATCATTAATAATATCAGCACCAGCTAATAAAGCCTTTTCAGCAACTTCTGATTTATAGGTGTCTATGGAAATCGAAATGTTAGAATTTTTTCGTATTGCTTCAATGACTGGGATGGTACGATTTATCTCCTCTTCTAGGGATACCGGAACCGCACCAGGGCGTGTAGATTCCCCCCCGATATCAATAATATCAGCACCATTTTTTTCCATAGATTGTGCTTGGGATAATGCTTTGCTAAGATGACTATACATACCCCCATCACTGAATGAATCTGGTGTAACATTTAGAATCCCCATAATTAGAGTATTTTGTCTGGTGTGTTTCAACCATTTATTGAATTGATTACCATCCATTCAATAAATGGAAATAATTATAATTGAAGGTTACCACTGTCAAGCTGGTGCAGTCTCAGGTTTTACAATGAGACGTTTTTTTGTTCTTACCGGAGATTTTATATTTACCTTTTTCGTTTTTTTCTTTGGACTATTTGCTCTACGTCTGATTACTTTTTTTCCATCTAAAATTCTATTTAAGTCCTTTTCATCTATCGTTTCATGTTCAAGAAGCTCACCCGAAATCCCATGTAAAATTGATTCATTTTCTTTTAGAATATCTTTAGCTGCCTTTTGGGCCTTCCTAACAATACGCACTACCTCTTCGTCAATCAGACGAGCTGTTTCTTCACTATAATCCCGATGAGTTTGAATCTCTCTACCTAAAAAGATTTCCTCATTCTTTTTCCCAAATGTCATGGGACCCAAGACATCACTCATCCCCCATTCACATACCATTTTTCGGGCAATTTTAGTTGCTTGTTCCAAATCATTTCCTGCACCGGTTGTCATTTCTTTAAATATCAGCTCCTCGGCAGCTCTTCCACCCATCATTATACCTAATCTCCCCTCAATATATTTTCGAGTGTAACCATGTTTCTCATCCAGAGGAAGTTGCATGGTCAACCCAAGAGCTCTGCCTCGGGGGATAATGGTTACCTTGTGCACTGGATCTGCCCCCTCTGTCTTAAGAGCAACCAAAGCATGACCGGCTTCATGGTAGGCTGTTACTTTTTTCTCCTCTTCAGAAAGAATCATGCTCTTTCGCTGAACACCCATCATAACTTTATCAATTGCATCTTCAAAGTCATCCATATCGACGGCTCGTTTTCTTTTACGGGCTGCTAATAATGCTGCTTCATTAACAATATTTGCTAAATCAGCACCCACCATACCTGGAGTACCCTTTGCAATGGTTTCTAATTTAACTTTTCTTTTATTCAATAATATATTTTTAGCATGAACCTTTAGAATTCCTAACCTCCCTCTAACATCTGGAACATCCACCACGATTTGACGATCAAATCTCCCCGGTCTCAAGAGAGCTGAATCCAACACATCCGGACGGTTTGTAGCAGACATTACAATAATATTTGCATTGATTTCAAATCCGTCCAATTCAACCAGCAGTTGGTTTAAGGTCTGTTCTCTTTCGTCATGACCACCGCCTAAACCTGCTCCACGTTGTCTACCAACAGCATCCAGTTCATCAATAAAAATAATACACGGAGATTCCTTTTTACCCTGTTCAAACAAGTCTCTTACTCTGGATGCACCCACACCGACAAACATTTCCACAAAATCTGCTCCACTCAAGCTAAAAAACGGAACATTTGCCTGGCCCGCAACAGCGCGAGCTAATAATGTTTTACCAGTTCCAGGAGGGCCAACAAGAAGCACTCCTTTTGGAATTTTTGCTCCCAGTTTCCTAAATCGTTTCGGATGTTTTAGAAAATCAATAACCTCTTTCAATTCTTCCTTGGCCTCCACACATCCAGCAACATCATTAAAGGTAACCTTGTCCATATTATTATCCCAAATTTTTGCACGGCTTTTACCAAAATTAAAAACATTGCTCATGCCACCTGCACCCCCCTGCATACGTCGCATAATAAAAATCCAAAAAGCAATTAACAAAAGCCAGGGAAGCATATTCAACAAATATCCTGTCCAATCAATACTTTTTTCTTTGAAACTGTAATCTACTCCATATTCTTCCCATTCATCCATCACATTCTGATCTATGAAAGGGAGAACAACTTGAAAATGGCTCACATTCTCATTAGTGCCAATTTCTGTAACTATTGATTGAGGAGTTTTTAAGGTGGCACTGAATATATTGTTTACGAAGGTTCCTTCTGCAATTTGATGATTGTATAAAAAATCTCTATATTGAGAATATTGCAATACAGGTTCCTTTTTCGCGTTATCCGTAAACATAGCGGATAAATAAATTGCTCCTGAAATAATCATGATCCAGATGAGAGAGGTTTTTCCAGCTTGTTTCCATTGAAATCTTTGCTGATCAGAGTTATCAAGGGGTTTTTTAGAATTCTTCTTATTAGAATACTTTTTTTGGTTTTTATTATCTTGTTTAAGTTTATTTTCCATTTTACTATATTATTACCTTATCATTATTCATTTTCTAATCGATAAATTCCAGGAAGATGACGAAGTTTTTGATTCATATCCAATCCGTAACCAACAACATAATTACTGGGTATTTCAAATCCTACAAAATCTATTGAGAAATCCAATTTTGCGACTTCTGGTTTAAACAATAACGAAACTATTGTAACTGATTTGGGCATGGCTCCTTCCAATCTATTTTTTAAAAAGCTGATTGTCAATCCAGAATCTATTATATCTTCAACAATTATCACATGTCTTCCTGTAATATCAGCAGAAATATCTTTTAGCAGATGTACTGTACCGGTCGAGTGTGTCTTTTCATAACTAGATAGTTTTATAAAATCCATTTCACAGTCAATAGTTAATTCTCTCATCAAGTCTGCTAAAAAAACAAAGCTTCCATTTAGTATACCAATAAAAACTGGAATTTCATCCCGAAACTTATTAGATAAATTAATCCCCAACTCTTTAACCCTATCTCTAATTTGTTCCTGTGTATAAATGGGAACTAGATTATATCCGTACATATTTTTCATTGGTGTAATTTTAATGATATTTTTGCATACTTTGTCGTATTGGGAGTCACTTTCACCCAGTCACTGATTCGATATCCACATACCCACACAATATTTTCACCTGCGGTCAACACCATTTGTTGATATTTTTTATGGAGAGCGACCTTTTCATCAATTAGAAAATCACTCACTTTTTTCCATCCCCTCATTCCCAAAGGTTGAAACCGATCTCCCTTTTGCCAATGTCTCAAAAATAATTTTTTGTTCTGGATCACTTCACCATCAATGAACTCACTATTCCGTTTTTCATCTATGACTTCTGAAGAAGTGGATATCCATTCCCAATTAAACATATGGTTTCCGCACAACGTTTTACCATGCGGAATTATTTCATATATCTCATTTGTTATTGTTTTGTTTTTGAATACAATCCATTCTTTCCGATTATTTAAAATGTGCCACCTAGAATCACTTGAAAATACATCACCAGTTTTAGAATTCTCAAGAAATGATTTTAAAGAAATCCAGTTATATTGTCTCCACTGAGCTTGACATAAATCCATACATTTTTTTAACAGCTCAAGTTGAATGTAAATGGGAAGATGGTTCATTTGATTTTTCAACAGTATCCGTTCTTTTTTATTATCAAAATTGACAAGTCTTTTAAAAAAATAATTTACAGTGAATGTTGTGGCATCAACAAGCTCTGTGATATGACTGCTTGATCTTATGATGCCCTTTTCCACATGATTATCCTTCCGAATCCACGGAGCCATAATATTATGCCTGATAAAATTTCTTGGTATGGATACATCTGAATTCGTTTCATCTTCAACAAAAGTTAATGTGTATTTTTGAGCATAATCTATTAATTCTTGTTTCGTAAAAAAAAGTAAGGGTCTGCAAACCAAACCAGCCTTTGGATAAATTCCCCTAAACCCCTTCCCCCCACTGCCTTGTGCTAAACGCATTAATATTGTTTCTGCCTGATCAGTTTTGTGATGAGCCGTAAGAATAAAATCACCCTTAGTCTTTATTCTAATCTTTTCAAGTGCTTCATATCGATGTTTACGGGCCCATGATTCCACACTTTCATTTGGAGCTTTTGTTTGAGGATCCAAATGAATAATCTCATACGGAAGATCCCATTTCTGAGATAGATTCTGAACAAAATTCATATCTCCATCCGCATTTTCTCTTAATCCATGATTTATATGAGCCAATGTTAACTGGTAATCGAATTGATCACGAACATTCAACAAAACATGAGTTAGTACGACAGAATCCATTCCACCTGAAATGGCAACCACCAAATTTGATCCTGCTGGTATCAAGTTCTGAATGTCAGTATTATTTATGAATTGTTCTTCTATAATTTCCATTTCACTCGAATTGATAACATCAATTTAATTACTAAACGAATCTAAGAAAGGATTGTGTTTTAATTCATGTCGCATGAAAGTATTGGGACCATGCCCTGGATGAATTATCCAATCATGGTTCAATTTATCATTTAATTTCCTCAGCGAATTCATCAATGTAAGGTAATTACCACCTGGTAAATCCGTTCTACCAATGGAGCCAGAAAACAATGTATCTCCCGTAAAACAGTGTCCATCAATCGTGAATGTGGTTCCACCAGGAGTGTGCCCTGGGGTCTCTATATACGTGATAATAAAATTATCGAATTTCATTTCTCCATCTCCCGAAATCCAATAATCCACAGTTGGAATTTCATAGGATTGGATACCAAGCATACGGCAGGTTTCAGGGTAATGTTCCAATATTTGTTTTTCATCTTTATGAAGATAAAATGGAATTGAAAATTCATCTTTAATTTTGGAAACTGCTCCCACGTGATCTGCATGAGCATGGGTGTTTATTATAGCAAAGGGTACCAAATCTAGTGTCCTGATTTTTGAAATAATCTCATCTGGATCATCCCCGGGATCAATTAAAAGAGCAGAACGCAACTCTTTTTCCCATAGAATAAATGTATTCTCCTGAAATGGGCCAACGGCAATAGAATCTACGATAATGCTCAAAAATGATAGTAAATTAACCTCAAATCCAATCAAAATAAAAATCAGACATACACTGAATTTTATCTTCATAGGACCGAGGATACATGAGCCATTCTGTAGCTGCAATGCTGCTTAAGAGAGAATTCCCATCTTGAGGGGTAAAACAAAAGCCCGTTATTTCAGTATTGTTTCTCACGTTAAGAGATTGAACGGCAACGACAGTCTGGTTCAAAATTCTTCCAAAATGTCCGTGGTCTCTTCCAAAAGAAAATACCGTACTTGTCATATCTTTTTCAGTTAAAGCTACTAAAGGATTTTTTTCAAATTTATCCATAACCTGGGTTATAGTAGTGGGCTCTTTTACCCTTAAATGAAACCAAACCACATGCATATATTGACTAGGGACTTTCATCGCTGAAGAGAATAAATTTAAATCCATATCCAAAGTAGTGAATAGTCCGGCTGCATCTTTTGCATGGTGAGAACCATAAATTTGATCCCCATGTGTCCCAACCTGAGGAGAAGGAATAAATCCGCTTGCCTGACTAATATCAGTGGCACGACGAATACACACAAAAATTCCTTCTTTTAAATTATCTGGATCATTATTCACTGCTAAAGTATCGGTTATACAGGACAAATTGTGAGTATTACAGGATACTATTTGAATAAATTGATCTCCTTCCATCAACGCCTTATCATTAATACCATGTGCATATTTTTTACCAAAACCATTCTCGCTACCTTGAGCTAAAAAACCAATCACACTATCACTAAATTTTGAATAATATTTTTCTTTATTATTGTGCCCTATTCCTTTAGGAGTACAATCTACTACAACAGTTGAACGTTTAATTGCCTCTTCAGTTTCAAAATCTGGTTCCATCCCCATTTCCTTGAATGAACCAATTTTTTTTTCATCAACAGCCAATCTAGCTCCTCTGTGAATTAAATCGATGACCTTGGATTTATCAGATATCAGAGGCGTATTCTTATGGAATGACACATCGTCAATCCCAAGCTGGTCACGATAATTACAAAAAAGTCCAATGAGAGGTTCACCAATAGTGCCTGTTCCAACGATGTGTACATTTTTTCGTTTCATATGAGTTTACTCCCTAAGTGACCCTGCAAATATTCAGATACAATACTATTCTACCCAAATATTAAACTAACAACATAAGAAATATTATAATTATTTCTAATAGAAGAGAGGAAATTAAATAAGAAATGACCATAATATTGAAATCTTTTTCCCAGCACTGTAGGATTACATTTAATTTCTAAAAAACAGACCCTTCCTTCCACTCTCCAAAGACAGGTTTCATCGCCTGAACTATTTCTCCTAAAGTTGCCAAGGATTTTGCTGCCTCAATTAACGGAGGCATGAGATTATTTCCATTTTTACAAGCTTTGGTTATATTTTTCAATGATTTCTGAAACTTTTCATCATCACGTTCGAGTCTTATTTTTTTTAGATGTTTAGATTGTTGTTTTTGAGTTTTGTCACTAATAGTAAGAATAGGAATATCAATTTCCTTGTCTTCATTAACAAATTCATTAACACCCACAACAATTCTTTCATTTGTATCTATTTTACGTTGATAATCTGAAGCAGCCTTAGCGATTTCCCGTTGGAAATATCCATCTTCAATTGCAGGGATGACCCCACCTAATGCTTCAATCTTTGTGAAATATTTTTCAGCTTCCTTTTCCAAAGTATCCGTTAATGATTCGATATACCATGACCCTCCCAAAGGGTCAACTACATTTGGGGTCCCCGTTTCATAGGCAATTAACTGTTGGGTACGAAGGGCTATTTGTGCAGCTTTCTCTGTAGGTAATGCCAAGGTCTCATCCATTGAATTAGTATGTAGAGATTGGGTTCCACCCAACACCGCTGCCATAGCTTGAAATCCTGTTCTAGCAATATTTATTTCAGGTTGTTGTGCTGTGAGAGAACATCCTGCAGTTTGAGTATGAAATCGCAGTTTCAATGACTTAGGATTTTTTGCATTATATTTATTTTTCATGTTGCGAGCCCATATTCTCCTGGCTGCTCTATATTTAGCAATTTCCTCAAAAAAATCCAAATGAGAATTAAAAAAGAAGGATAATCTCGGTGCGAAATCATCCACATTCATCCCGGACCTGATAGCATAATCCACATAAGTAAATCCATCAGCTAGTGTAAATGCCAACTCCTGAACTGCAGTTGAACCTGCTTCACGGATATGATATCCACTGATCGAAATTGTATTATAATGAGGTAAGTATTCTGTACAATATTGGATCATATCCGTTATAATTCGCATTGAAGGTTCAGGAGGAAAAATCCATTCTTTCTGAGCAATAAACTCTTTTAAAATATCGTTTTGCAAAGTCCCTTTTAAATTTTTCTGAGTTACTCCCTGTTTTTCAGCGGCAGCGATATAAAAGGCCAGCAAGATAACCGCAGGGCCATTAATCGTTTGAGAGACAGAGATATTTCCAAGATTGATACCATTAAATAACCGTTCCATATCAGGGAGGGATGCAACATTTACACCACATTTTCCTACTTCTCCATCAGAGATAGGATCATCCGGATCGTATCCCATTAAGGTCGGCATATCGTAAGCAACAGACAATCCCGTTTGCCCCTTTGATAACAATAAATGATATCTTTCATTCGTTTCTTCTGGTGCTCCAAAACCTGAGAATTGTCTCATGGTCCATAGTTTTCCCCGGTAGAGATTTGGATGAATTCCCCGAGTAAAGGGATACTGTCCCGGGAATCCCAGGTTTTTCAAATAATCATTCTCATTACACTCAGGATGGTATAGAAGGT
>DASCRE010000018.1:0-6710 GCA_034408645.1 Fidelibacterota bacterium
CAATTCGTGAGTTACATGAAGGGTTGAACCAGGGAGATAATCATCAGATTTTGCTGGGTGTCACTGGTTCAGGAAAAACATTCACACTGGCAAATGTGATTGAGAAGGTCCAGAGACCCACGCTGATCGTTTCACATAATAAAACTCTGGCGGCCCAATTGTATGGGGAGTTCAAGCAGCTGTTTCCGGAGAATGCAGTGGAATATTTTATCAGTTACTATGATTATTATCAACCGGAAGCTTACATGCCAGTGACCGATACATTCATAGAAACAGAATTCTCAATGAATGATGAGATTGACAAGCTTCGTTTGAAAACCACGAGCTCTCTTATAGAACGAAAAGATGTGATCGTTGTTAGTTCTGTTTCCTGTATTTATGGTATTGGTTCACCTTCTGATTATAAGGATCAGGTTATTTATTTGAAAAAAGGGGACACATTTGATCGCAGGGACCTTTTTAAAAAATTAGTCCATATTCATTATTTACGCAATGACATGGTTTTGGAAAGGGGAAATTTTCGAGTACGGGGAGACAGCGTAGATATTTTTCCAGCGTACGAAGATGTATGTATCAGAATGGAGACATATGGATCACAGATAGATGAGTTATCTGCTTTTGACCCATTGACAGGTGAGGTCATTCGGTCGTTGGATAGCATCTTCATCTATCCGGCAAAACATTTTGTCACAGATGAACAAACTATTGCACGAGTGATTGTTGACATACAAAATGAACTGAATGGAAGATTGACTGAATTGAAAGAACTGGGTAAACTTTTGGAAGCACAGAGGTTGGAACAGCGGACCAATTTTGATATGGAAATGATGAGGGAAATTGGATTTTGTTCAGGAATTGAAAATTATTCTCGTTATTTTGCAGGCAGAAAACCCGGTGAAAGACCCTGGACCCTAATTGATTTTTTTCCCGATGATCTTCTAACAGTCATTGATGAGTCTCACGTAACCCTCCCCCAAATTCAGGGTATGTACAATGGAGATCGAAAACGAAAAGAAACTCTGGTAGAGCATGGATTTCGGTTGCCCAGCGCCCTCGACAATCGCCCTCTAAAGTATGATGAATTTCTCCACATCCAAAAACAAATGATTTATATGTCTGCCACACCCTCAGTCCGTGAGCTTGAACTGTGTAGCGGAAGTATTGTGGAGCAGGTGATTCGTCCCACAGGGTTGTTGGACCCAAAAGTTGAAATACGTAATACCCATGGTCAAATTGATGATTTGATCGGTGAAATCCGGAGCAGAATTAAATCCGGTGAACGTGTATTGATAACTACCTTGACAAAACGAATGTGTGAAGATCTAACAGAATACCTTGCGGGAATAAATTTACGTGTCCGTTATTTACATTCAGACATCAAGGCACTGGAACGAATCAAGATATTACGTGACCTACGTTTAGGTGAATTTGATGTTCTGGTTGGTATTAACCTATTGAGAGAGGGGCTGGACCTTCCGGAGGTCTCACTTGTGGCAGTTTTGGATGCAGATAAACAGGGATTTTTACGATCACAAAGTTCACTGATGCAGATCGCAGGGAGAGCCTCACGCCATTTAGATGGGACAGTGATCCTTTATGGTGACCAAATCTCAGAGGCCATGAAATACCTTATTAATGAGACCGATAGAAGACGAAAGACTCAAATCGCGTTTAATAAGAAAAATAAGATTGTCCCCAAAACAATAACTAAATCTATGGAAGATGTGATGCTTACAACAGCGGTGGCCGATTCATTGGGGAGTGGTAATTTGGAGAAAACTTATTCAAAAAAGGACAAAGAATATTTGGAAATGGATACCCACCTTGCCCTGGACATGATGCGGCAGGAGATGCTTGCAGCAGCAGATGATATGGAGTTCGAGCGTGCTGCAATTTTACGTGATCAAATTCAGCAGCTTGAAAAGGAATTAAGTTCGCCATCAAATGTGAAAGATATTCTCTCAACATTATCAAAGGAAAACACTGGAAAATGAATGTCTTAGTCACAGGTGGCGCTGGCTATATTGGGTCCCATGTGGTCTTAGACCTTCTAGACAGCGGACACAGGGTAACTGTTTTAGATGATCTGTCTCTGGGATTCGAGAAAAACGTGGATGTCCGCGCTGAGTTTATCAAGGGATCAATTTTATGTGAAGAGGATTTAAAAACAGCATTCTCTACGGAACCGACTGCAGTGGTCCACCTTGCTGCCTGGAAAGCCGCCGGTGAATCGATGGTCGACCCTGAAAAATATTCTACTAACAATATAGTGGGAACGCTGAAGCTGTTGAAGGCTATGGCAGGCTCTGGGGTTCAGAAAATGATATTTTCATCTTCAGCCGCTGTATATGGCTATCCTGAGTACCTCCCTGTCGATGAAAAGCATCCTACGGACCCAATTAATTATTATGGATATACAAAGCTAGCCATCGAGGAAAACCTTCGCTGGTATTCAAGGTTAAAGGGTATCTCATTTGTTGCACTAAGATATTTTAATGCAGCGGGATATGACTCAAAAAATCGAGTAACTGTACCAGAACAAAATCCTCAAAATTTACTACCCATTGTTATGGAAGTCTCTACAGGGAAAAGAGATAAAATAGAGATCTTTGGGGATGACTATAATACCGCTGATGGTACATGCCTTCGGGATTATATTCATGTATCTGACCTTGCCACGGCCCACACAAAATCAATTCAGTTTTTACAACAGGAGGAGAAAGACCTTACAGTGAATTTAGGGACAGGGTATGGTCACACCGTGTTAGACGTTATTCGAGAAGCAAAAATAATAACCCAACATCCCATACCATATGAGTTTGTGGAACGACGAGCGGGAGATCCTGAGAAATTGATAGCCTCATTTGAGATGGCAGCTGATATTCTCAAATGGAGTCCGATTCAATCTGATCTAAATCAAATTTTGCAGACGATGTGGGAGGTCCTGCACCCGAACACAACTAAATCTGAACTAATTCAATAGAATACTATGGATAAAAACAGACTTCAAAAACAATATGGAATCATAGGTCATTCTGAAATGATCCAGCAGGTTTTGGATCTCGTTTTGCAGGTCGGTCCGGTGGACATTTCTGTTCTCATAACGGGTGAATCTGGAACCGGAAAAGAATTGATTGCTAAAGCTATCCATGGGACCAGCCGGAGAGCTCAAAACGAAATGGTAACGGTTAACTGTGGGGCCATTCCCGAGGGAATTATTGAGAGCGAACTCTTTGGCCATAAAAAAGGTGCATATACGGGAGCAGGTGCAGACAGGAAAGGATATTTTGAAACAGCAAATAAAGGGACAATCTTTCTTGACGAGATCGGTGAGATGCCTATGGACACCCAGGTAAAAGTCTTGAGAGTATTAGAGAGCGGTGAATTCATGCGTGTCGGGGACTCTAAGACATTATACACAGATGTCCGAGTCATTGCAGCAACAAATAAAAGATTAGAAGAATTGGTTCGTAAAGAGCACTTCCGTAACGATCTATTTTATCGTTTAAAAACAGTAACCATTGATGTCCCACTCTTGAGAGAGAGAATAGAGGATTTATCGGTCCTTATAGAACGGTTTGCTCTGCAATTTTCTAGAGAAAACGATATCCTATACCGTGGTTTTATGCCGGAAGCGGTTCGTAGGTTGAAACAGCATGATTGGCCCGGAAATATCAGGGAATTGAAACACTTTGTTGAAAGTATCCTCGTTTTGGAAAAAGGAGAACGTATTACCACGGAGATGGTGGATAAACATCTAGGGATCTCTTTGCAGGGCACATCTGCAAATACCCAACTTCCGATTCCTGTTAACCAGTCACCGGAATCTGCAGAACGAGAATTGATTTTAAGGCAGTTATTCCTGCTTCGTCAGGACGTTGAATCTATCAAACAACTGATGAGTGGTGGTCTCATACCAATAAATTCCAGCGCTGAGATAGAACACTTTCCAAGAAGGGAGAGGGCCATTGATCTACCGGGGGAAATTGAGCAACATAATCCCCACAGTATCAAAGGAGAGGCCATTGGCGATACCAATCTCCAGAATCTTGAAAAGGAATTGATCGTTCGAACCCTGAAGTTTCACAATAATAATCGTAGGGCAGCCGCTAAAACACTGGGAATGAGCGAGCGAACCTTGTACCGCAAGATCAACGAATATGGAATTGCCCCCAAAATTAAACGAGGTAATAATTAGTTTGGTTAACAGAGATTTCATGTATGATGAATAAAACATATATTGTTTGTCTGATATTCCTATCAATGTTGTCTGTTGATTGCGGTTATTATTCGTTGGCCGGCTCTATACCACCACACATTCGCAGTATCTCCATACCACTTTTGGATAATTTAACAGCAGAGTTTGGCATATCGGAGGGGATCACCGATAATCTTCTTGAAAAGTTCACCGATGAAAATATATTGCGTGTGGTGGATGTTGAAAATTCAGACTCTATTTTAAGGGGCTCCATTGTTCAAGCGGAAGATGTGCCATATACCTATTCAAAAGATGAGGTTGTCGGGGAATATCGGTTTACAGTTGCAATTGATATTGAGTGGATCGATGTTTCTAATGATGAGGTTCTATTAGATAAAAGGTACAAAGGGTGGGGTGCCTATGGAATTGGTGGAGACATCAGTTCAGATGAGATTGACAATGACGGTGATGGGTTAATAGATGATGAGGATACGGATGAGATTGGGGATGCCCGGACGTTTGCAACAAAAATTGCTGTGGATAAGATCGCACAGGATATTTTAAATGACATTTTAACTACATGGTAACACAAAAATGAAATCAACACAGGTAACAATATCAAATCTTAATAAACATATTGAACGATCCGTTACACTTAATGGATGGGTTTACAACAAAAGAACCAGCGGAAAGATCTGGTTTCTCCTTCTTAGGGATGGCACAGGGTTAGCGCAGTGCGTTGTCGTAAAATCAGAGGTTGCCCCTGAAATTTTTGAATTAAAAAATACGGTCACACAGGAAACGTCTGTCTCCGTAACAGGGATCGTACGTAAAGATGATCGCTCTGTGGGAGGATTTGAAATTGGTGTTGAATCCATAGAGATACATCAAATTGCTGCCGAGTATCCCATTTCTCCAAAGGAACACGGAACTGATTTTCTAATGAACAACAGGCATTTATGGATGAGAAGTAGTAAACAGCATGCCATCCTGATAATACGTCACCATGTTATTAAGGCTTGCCGTGAATTTTTTGACAAAAATGGATTTATTTTGGTTGACTCTCCAATTTTGACGGCCAACGCGGCCGAAGGTACAACCAGTTTATTTGAGGTAGATTATTTTAATAGGTCAGCCTATTTAACTCAAAGCGGACAGCTGTATGGCGAGGCAGGGGCCATGGCCTTTGGAAAAATTTATTGTTTTGGTCCCACCTTCAGAGCCGAAAAATCCAAGACCAGGCGTCACCTGACTGAGTTTTGGATGGTGGAACCGGAAATTGCCTATTGCGATCTAGATGAAGATATGACGTGGGCGGAGAAATTTGTAGAACATATTGTGACCCACTGCCTTGAACATTGCCAAACAGAGTTGGATATTTTGGAGAGAGATATCTCCAGGCTTGAAAAGATAAAGACACCATTTCCAAGAATTACCTATGACGAAGCGGCAGCACTGTTAAAGAAAAAGGGGGTCGACTTCACATACGGCTCTGATTTTGGAGGAACCGATGAAACAGTTATATCCGAAGAGTTTGACAGTCCCGTTATGATCCACCGCTGGCCGGCAGAAATAAAGGCATTCTATATGAAGAGGGATGAGGAAAACCCTGACCTTGCGCTGGGTGTTGATATGTTAGCTCCGGAAGGTTATGGTGAGATCATAGGGGGAGGGCAGAGAGAGGATGATCACGATATTCTTGTCAGTAAAATTAAGGAGCACGGACTGCCAATGGATGTCTTTGGCTGGTACTTAGACCTCAGAAAATATGGTTCCGTTCCCCACGCAGGTTTTGGACTGGGAATTGAGAGGACCGTTGCCTGGATATGCGGGATACGTCACATCCGACAGACCATTCCATTTCCCAGGACATTATCACGGCTTGAGCCATGAACCATTTCCGTGGGAAGGTCTCTGTTTTTGGAGGTAGGGAGGTCTTACCTGAGGACTATAAGGATACCGTAAAAATCGGCAGGCGTTTGGCGGAGGGAAACTATCTTGTATTTTGCGGGGGAGGTGTCGGGGTCATGGAAGCAATAGCAAAAGGTGTCAAAGAGGGAGGGGGAACCTGTATTGGTATCTTGAAAGGTAGCAACAGAGATGAGGCAAATGATTATCTTGCACTTTCAATACCAACTGGAATTGGAGTTGGACGAAATGTGATTCTTGCCTATAACTGTGATGCAGCCATAGCCATTGGAGGTAAGTACGGAACCCTCAGCGAGATCGCCTATACACTTTCCATGGATAAAAAGGTGGTGGGATACAGAACGTGGGACATTGAAAATGTAGATACGGCCAGTTCACCGGATGAAGTTCTTGATAAGATCAACATGTGTATACCGAAATGAACAACCAAAATAAGTGCGTTACCTTTAGAGTAATAGGAAAAGTGCAGGGCGTCTGGTTTCGCGCCTATGCTCGTGATAATGCCCTCTCATTGAATATAGAGGGATGGGTAAAAAATGATCCCGATGGATCGGTATTTGGTGAGGCTTTGGGAAGTGAAACA
>DASCRE010000019.1:0-25558 GCA_034408645.1 Fidelibacterota bacterium
CAGAGATAGAGTGTTAACCGTAAACAAATACCACATTTACCTGATGCCGTTTCTTTTTATACTTCCGGTTATACATTTTTCTGAGGAATCGTTTCTCCTTTTTGGTCAACTTCCCGTGATGGTGTACGTGAACATGAACAACTCTCCCTCTTGTTTCAGGAACAATTTTTCCGATCCTATGTTTGTAGTGCTTTTCATAAATGACGTGGTCGGGCTGGGAGGAAGCGCACCCACTTATGAGAAACACCATTGTAAGAAAGGCCGGAAGTAATAAATGTGATTTTTTCATAATTCTCTCCATTTTTGTAATCTTAGACCTAAATGGAGTTGAAAGGTTAAATACTGATCTTGTCTTTCAGTTTTTTATCTTCAACCGAAGCATCCAGAGAAAATGCAGTATCATAATGATGTTTTGCGGGTTCCAACTTTTTCAATGTCAAATACAATTTACAAATTAAAATGTGAACCGATGCGTTGTAAGGATTGCTCTCCAGTCCACAGAAAAAATGGACTTCCGCCAAATGGAAATTCTTTTTCCGCTGGTAATATTTCCCCAGCTCAATATTTGCTCCCGAATGTTGAATATCCCTTTCAATACACTGGATAAAATATTGGCAGGCTTTTTTGTGCTTCTTGTGCTTCAGCTGGATCTTTCCCAGGCGATAATACACATCCCCGTAAAGTGGGTCTATTGATTCCGCATCATTATAAAACTGCTGTGCTTTATTAATATCTTTTTTTGCAAAATGATAAGTCCCCATCTCTATCAGTAAATTGGATAAATGTCTTTTCTGATCCATTTCAAGGAAAAACAATTTTCTCACCAGACCAAAGAGGTTTTGGTGGGCATAATCTTTTTGCCGTTCTTCTGATTCAAGAATCAGTTTCCTGTCTATGTCGATGGCTTTATTCAGATAATCTACATAGTGTAAAAAATCATTTCTGTCTTTGTACTCCTGAGCAAGGATGACGTGGGCTTCAGAAAAATCAGGGTTGCATTCGATTGCCCTATGTAAATGATGCATGACCTTATTCATTTAGTTTTTATTCCTAAACAATAGAGCCAGACGATAATGCGCCTTGGCATAATGAGGATGTAATTCAATGGCTTTTAACAGATGATTTTCCGCATCCGCAAGGTTCCCTTCCTCTTCCAAAAGTAGTGCCATGTGGTAGTGTATTTTTGGGAAATTTGGGTCCAGTCTCAGTGCCTCTATATAATGTTTTTTTGCTCGGTCCAGTTCTTTTTTTATTACCAGTGTCCCATCCTTGTTTAATCGCCTTCCCGAGCTCAGGAGGTTTGCCAGATGATAGTGGGCCATAAAATATTTTGGGTTTATATCAAGGGCAGTCAGATAGCATTTCCGTGCAGAGGCATAGTCCGCAGGATCATTTAATATCATACCCAGATAGTAATATGCCTCCGTAAAATTCTGATCTGCTTCTATTGTCTTTTCCATGTAGGCTTTTGCTTCTTCCATCATATTCAATTTTTTCATCAACAGCCCAAGATGGAAAGATGCATCTCGATGCTTGTGATTCCTCGACAACGCTTTCAGGTAATGTTCTTTGGCAGCTTCGTAGTCCTCCTTCTCCTCAAGAAATCGAGCCAGATAATAGTAGGCATCATCAAATTCTGTATTGAATTTGACGGCCTTTTTAAGATGAGAGATCCCCTCATTGACTTCATTGTGCTCTCTCAGTAACAACCCTAAATGAAAATGAGTCAAATAACTTTTGGAGAAATGTTTCAGTGAGCGTTTAAAAAATTTTATTGCAACTTTTTCTTTATCCAATGCCTTCGAGACCAATCCTAAATGATAAAGAGCTTTTGAATATCTTGAATTTTGTTTTACAGCTTTTTTGAGATGTTTTTCAGCTTTTTCATATTCTTCCTGGTCCACATAGATCATACCGAGGCGTAAATTTGTCTTTGCATGGTTTTCATCGGTATTTAATATTTTATTAAAACAGGAAATGGCATAATCCTTCTCAGGTTTTGACAGTAATGTGCCGTCCTTATCTTTTTTATGCCCATTCATCACCAGCTTGCCCAAATAATAAAGAGCATCCACATAGTCAGGTTGTATATCGATGGCCGTCTCATAATTCTTTTTTGCTTGGTCATAATCTTCTGGATCTCTCAATAGCATTGCCAGTTCAAAATAGGCCTCCGAAAAATTCTGGTTTGACTCAATGGCTTTACCAAAATGTTCCGTTGCTTCTTCGATTTTTTTTATCTCTTTCAAAAAAAGTCCGTACTTGAATTGGATCTCAGGATCATCAAACTTGATGGTAACCGCTTTTTCAAAATTATCCCTTGCCAATTTATTTTTTTTAAACTCAGCAGCAATCAAGGCAAGCTGGAAATACCCGTCTGCGTGATTATTATTTAATTTTACGACCTCTTTAAACTGCTTTTCTGCACCTTTTTTATCCCCTTCATCCCTCAATAGGCAGCCTAGCTCATAATGAGCATCCAAAAAATCAGGGTTGATCTTGAGTGCCTGCTCAAGGTGGGATTTGGCATCCATCTTGACGTTTTTTTTCTTCGATTTTCTTTCTTTTGTTTTCTGAGCTGTTTTTGCCATCTTGGTCTGATCCGGCCTTATTTTGTTTTCATCACCCAGACACCATCCCACTCACCTTTCGGGGGATTCTTTTTCATATAGTCACAGCGTTCCAAATACATTTTTGAACATTTGTCATCGGGGTTTCCTTTCAGTCCCTCTTTAAATAGTTTCTTGGCATCGTCCCAACGGGCATTTTTATAGTATTCCACACCACTATTAAAATTACCTAGTACCTCGATCATATTTGGAAATGTATTTTCGTTATGATAGTCCAGCACTTCGTAAATGCTCACCGGTTTGGTTTTTCCTTTCACAATAACCTTATCAATTTCTCTGGTGCGATATGTGGCTTTTAATCCGTTAAATGTATATTCACTGATGATAATGCGGACCCCATACTGCTTGCATGCGCTTTCCAGCCTGGCCGCAAGATTGACACCATCTCCGATCACCGTATAGTCCATCCGTTTTGGCGAACCGATATTCCCTGAAACGATCATGTCTGTATTCACACCCATTCCATGGTCAATTGGAATTTTCCCTGCTTTCTCCCGGGCATCGTTCAATATATAGAGCTCTGTCATCATTTTGACTGCAGCACGAACACCCCTGTCTGGGTCGTCATCATGTGAAAACGGTGTTCCGAAAATGGCCATGATCGCATCACCGATGAATTTGTCTAACATACCGCCCTCATCCGTAATACAATCAACCATGATGGTGAAATATTCATTCAACAACGAAACGGTACCGGAGGCTCCCAAAGATTCTGTTAGAGTGGTAAAACTGCGGACATCAGAAAACAAAACGGTCCCGATACTTTCCTTACCGCCCATGATGTCTTCTTCAGACTCATCCAGAAGTTTATCGGCTAATCCCGGGTCCATATACCTTGACATAGTGGACTTCATCCGTTTTTCACTGCTGATATCCTCGATCATTATCAATGATCCCAAAGATTCATTTTCGACCCCCAGCAATGGCAAAACACTTATATTTGCGGATACGGTCTCACCGTCAAACTCAAGCTCTACATCCATAAATTCCTCTTCCCCTTTTTGCTTTAGTTTGTCCTCATCATCCTCATCATCCTCATCATCCTCATCCTGAGAATTGTCGTCTTGAATTTTTTCTACCAGCCATGCGTTGGATCCTGAAAATAGGTCCTTGATATTCTGACCAAGCACTTCCTTCAGTTTTGTAATTTTCAGAATGTTCAGTCCAGCAGGATTGCATGTGACAATCTTCCCATCTTCATCTATGGTAATCACACCGTTAGACATGGAGGACAGCATTCCCTGGCTGTAATTTTTTTCATTTTGCACATCATTGAACAGCTTTGCATTTTCAATTGCCATGGATATTTGTGATGTAAATGCTTCCAGCCTTTTCTGGTCCTCATCCGTAAACGGTCCCTCCCGTTTGTTCAGTACCTGGCACACACCAATTCGCTTTCCTTCCTTATTGATCACCGGTGTACACAGAATGGATCGTGTAAAATATCCTGTGGATCTATCAAAACCGGGATTAAATCTCAAATCAGCATAGGCGTGAGGTATGTTCAATGGGGTACCAGAAGCAAAAACACTCCCTGCAATACCTAGATGATTTGGAAAACGTATTACATTTTTCCCCACACCTTCCACGACTTCGGTATAAAGCTCATTTGTTTTTTCATCATTGATAAACAAGGTTGATCTCTCTGCATTCAGCATCTTTGTGACCGTCCCAATTATTCGCTGCAGAAGAGGTCCCAATTCCAGTTCGGAAGAGACTTTGGAAACGACATCCAGAAACTCTAACTCCTGTTTTCGTGATTTCTCAATTTGTTCTACAATGATATTCCCCTGAATAGCGATGGCAGCCTGTTGGGTCATAGCTTGCAATATTTCTAGGTCATCTTCAGAAAATTTCCCATCTATTTTATTTAAGATCTGTGATACTCCAATAATTTCCCCGTTCACCGTTTTAAGCGGTGCACAGAGGATACTTTTTGTTCGGTAACCGGTCCTCATATCCACTGACTTATCAAATCTGTCATCCTTGTATGCATCCAGGATAATGGCACCTTCGTTGTGCGTAAAAACCCATCCTGCAACACCTTTGGTGTTCATTATACGAATCTCCCGGCGGAAATTTCCTTGAGCAAATCGGGAATACAATTCCTGGGAATTTTCGTCATTCAGGAATATTGTTCCTCTCTCTCCACCAATGGCAGATGTGGTAATATCAACCAATGTTTCCAATGCTTCATCCAGATTTTTACTGGCGGCCATATCATTTGTAATTTGCAATAATAGCTCATTGAATTTTTCTTTTCTTGTCAGGGATTGTGTCCGAGACCTTGTAAGTGTGCTAGGCATAGGCTTTTTCCAGTTTTTTTCTTAAAATAATTATTGTGTCCTTTAATTGGAGCATTTGTCCTTCGAATTCAAGTCCTCTCTTATCAACCCGGTCCGTGAGTGTAAATCTGTTTCTTTCCATTTCTGCCCGCAGTGCATCTACCGTGCTCTTTAATTGTCGGTTCTCATCGTTTACCTTGCTCACCGACTGCTGAACACGCTCCTCCTCTCCGATCCGGGAACGCTCCAAATTGTCGCGCAGAGAGTTTACCGTCTCCTTTAACTGCTTGATCTCATCATTGGCTGTGGAAACCGCTCTCTGAACTTCCTCATCCTTTGCTACCTTTGTCCTCTCCATCTCATTGCGCAGTGCATCTACCGTGCTCTTTAACTGTCGGTTCTCATCGTTTACCTTGCTCACTGCCTGCTGGACACGCTCCTCCTCTCCGATCCGGACCTGTTCCAGTGTGTTTCTTAAATTGTTTACGGTTTCCTTAAGTTGATTTATCTCATCATTGTAGGTTTTCTTGACAAACTGGACCTTATCCTCTTCATCGATCTTTGATTTTTCCAGCTCGTCTCTCAATACATTAATTGTTTGACGTAGATATTTTATTTCAAGTTCGGTTAATTGAACCGGTTGTGTCTCCGAAGCCTGGAAGGATATATTCATATTATTCATTAGAAATTTTCATCTTTCCATTCTGCATACCAATCCATATTTATATTTTTATTTGTTTCGATAATTGGGAGGGGATTTATAGCTATCTTTTTTTTGTTGTTTTTATTATCCTCAACCAAAGAGGATTGCTTATAAAGTATATCTTCACCGTTTACTTTCTTTAAAATATAGCCGGTAGCTTTGATTTTTCCTATTGTTTGAACCGCTTCATTTAATTTTTTATCTTCCTGGATGAATTGCCAATTCATTTTTTTGCCATTATTAATTTTTAATCCCTTGATAACCTTGTATTTCTTAAGATTATTTAATAGGGATAAAATTGTCTTTTCAGATCCGATTTGAACATCCCTTTGTTTGCCTTCCCACCAAAATCTACCTTTTATATATCGTTTTGATTTTTGTTTTTTCATTGAGATGGATACATGTTTATCATCATGAATTATATTCTTCAAACGGGCTGTTGTACGTTTAATTTCATCTTCAGTTTTTTTTAAATCATTGTCCACTTTTGTTTTTTGCCTTACCAGCATATCCTTTCTCTTCAAGAGATGTACTGATTTTCTGTTTAACTCCTCTAATATGAGTGCAATATCATTTCTTGATATTGAAGAGTTTCCAACCCACTTTTGACGGTCAAAGATTTTCTGTACAGTTTCCTGTCTATTCATTTATAATTAATTTGGAATAGTTATCCCTTGGTTATATATAATATTTCATGGGGACAATTTAGTGTATATTCATAAATCGGCAATATATTATTTATCAGTTGAGTTTGATATTAAATATCCCCCTGAAATTATAATATAATTATAGGGGTATATATTATTATCCTTACAAAAATACCTGAGAGGGAATTTTATCCCTTAATCGAAATTTTATTCTACAAAAAGGAAAATATCGCTGATTTACTGTGTGCTATCTTTAAACCATCCCAAGAAGGAACGCAGGTTCGGTAAAACAATGGCTCCTGTTTCTAAAAGTCTCTCCCGGCTTGTGTGTCCATGAGAGATCAATATGCTTTTCATTCCTGAATTTATTGCTACCTCATGATCATGAATGGTATCCCCTATAAACAATACGTGTGATGGATCCAAATCTCTGGCACCCAGCCATTTATTTACTGTATCTTCTTTTCCGTAGGCATAATGATTGTTCTGACCAACAATTGTATCAAAATAATTTTCAAGTCTATGGTGATGTAGTAACTTATCCAGCATTTTCTGTGTTGCAGCAGATACGAGAGACTGGCTTACCTCTAAATAGTTTATTTCTTTTAGAACTTTTATCGTATCCTTATGAAGTTTGGGGGAATACTGATTATCCGTGTATTCATTAATAAACTCTGTGCCCACTTTTTCAAATGGGTCAGTTTTAAAATCAAATCCCAATAATTTATAATATTTAATAACAGGAAAGGTAAATATATCTAGATAGCCTGATTTTGTTATATGAGCTAAGTTATATTTAGATAAAACTGTATTAATGGATTGTACAGATAACCACACATCATCCAATAGGGTCCCATTCCAATCCCATATTATATGTTCACATTTCATTCATTTCTTTCTTTTTCCAGCAATAGATTACAGTAATTATCTTTAATTTTCAAACCTTTGTTATGACATATTCTCACTTAATTAATCAGGTGACAAAAAGTTTAGCCAATCCTCTTCCAGGTCATGGCTCTCATCCATCACAAAAAAAAATGAACACCAATGGTGCACTTACCCCCTCAAATAAAAAATCTATATTAAAACCGGCCGCAGTGCTGATTGTGTTATTTCCAAAAGATAGATCCCTTCATTTCTTCTTAACGAAAAGAACCGACAATGTGGAACACCACAAAAGTCAAATTTCTCTTCCTGGTGGTGCAAAGGAAACTGGAGAATTCATTCAGGACACTGCGCTCAGGGAAACCACTGAAGAATTAGGAGTTCAGCTGGTGTCAGATGCAATTATCGGAAAACTGACTCCATTTTCCATACCCATTTCCGGATACCACGTTCACCCTTTCATTGCCTGGTGTGATTTCATTCCTACAGTGAAACCAGACCCGGCTGAGGTAGAGAAGGTTTTTTCGCTCGACCTTAGTTCTTTACAAGACAGCTCCATTTATCACACAGAAAAAAGACAGTATAACGGTACGATTTATAACGCTCCATATTTTCAATTCCCAGAGGGAAAGGTTTGGGGTGCTACAGCTATGATATTATCTGAATTGAAATATATACTGAGAGACACAAAATGAATCACATTGGTATTGATCTGGGAGGAACAAAAATTGAGGGTATCCTCCTTGATATACATGGAAAAGAGATTTCACGAAAAAGAATTCCAACTTTACGGGAAGATGGTTATGATTCAATTCTTGAACGTATGGTGTCTCTCATTAAGTCCATAAGAACTAAGAGCAATTCAGATGTCTCAATTGGTGTGTGCACTCCCGGAGCCATTTCCCCCGAAACAGGTGTCATGAAAAATAGCAATACCCAGTGTCTCATCGGAAAACCACTAAAAGACCACCTGGAAGATAGGTTAGACCAGGAGGTGTCATTAGAAAATGATGCCAACTGTTTTGCACTGGCAGAAGCAGTCTTAGGTTCTGGAAAAGGTAACAACGTTGTCTTTGGTGTCATAATGGGAACAGGAGTAGGTGGAGGAATCATATTGAACGAGAAGATCCATCGTGGAAGGCATTTTATTGCAGGAGAATGGGGACACCATGTCATTGTGGAAAACGGCAGGGAGTGCTATTGTAGTAACAAAGGGTGTGTTGAGGCATATATTAGCGGCCCTGCTTTGGAAAAAAGATGGATGGAGTTAACCGGAGAGAGAAAAAGGATGGAAAATATTATCCCTCTATATAATAATGATTATTATAGGGATATATTTTCAAAATGGAAAATTGAATTTCTGAATTATTTTGGGCAGGCTCTTGCCAATATTGTGAACATCCTAGATCCGGATATCATTGTATTAGGAGGAGGCCTTTCTAATATCGATTTTCTTTATGAGGATGGAAAACAAGCCGTGTATGACCATGTTTTCAGTGATGTAATTGATACATCCATCACAAAAAATAAACTAGGTGATTCCGCAGGAGTATTTGGAGCAGCTTTGCTCGGTGAAATTGGGCAATGAGATTTTCCCGATGGCTAAACTCACTGTCAGCTGCAGATCAAATCTCTATACTCATATTATGTATTCTCTCCTCTTTACTCTCGCTTGTGATGATAAAGATAGGCCTGAGAAAATATAATGAATATCGAAAATCACAACCGTTTGCACCTGCAGTTCAAATGAGTCCCTTCGGTTTTTTTGCTATTGCAATACCAATCCTAATTATATTTTATTTACTTTTTGGTGGAGTACTCACCAGCATTCTTGTGGGATTGGGAATATAAATTATCTGAGTGTCCCCAGATACTGACCAATAAATTATTTCTTTTTCTTTCTCATCATTTTCATTGTCTTCCACACCATTTTCGGTAGCCTGTCCAGATCATTAAATTGACCGGCACCTTTCACCCATTCACCCCCATCAATGGTGATAACCTCTCCATTAATATAGCCAGCATAGTCACTCATGATAAACGAAGCCAGATTTGCTAATTCAATGTGTTCTCCAAATCTCTTTAACGGAATACGATTTTTCATCTTTTTTTCAATACCAAGTCCGGGTGGGACTAATCGTCCCCATGCACCTTTTGTTGGGAATGGCCCCGGTGCAATTGCATTGGTTCGGATACCATACTTCCCCCACTCAGAGCCCAGGGAACGGGTCATTGCCAAAACACCACCTTTCGCAGCCGCGGAAGGAACAACATATCCACTTCCTGTCCATGCATAGGTTGTCACAATATTCAAAATACAGCCACTTTCCGATTGTATCATTTCTTTTCCTGTAGACAGAGTAAAATTAAATGTTCCTCCCAGCACAATATCTGTCACTGCCTTAAACCCACCAGGAGTTAAATTTTCTGTTGGTGAAATAAAATTACCTGCCGCATTGTTCACCAGCCCATCAATTGGACCAAAAGACTCTTTTGCCTTTTGAACAACACGGTCAACCTCCTCCGGATTTCTAACATCACCTGCTATCGGTAGGACAGAAATCCCCACAGATTCCATCTCCCTGGCAGTTTCATCCAGCACATCCTGTTTTCGGCTGGTTATGACAATCTTGGCACCTAGCTCACCAAACCTCATTCCCATGGATTTACCGAGACCTGTACCCCCACCGGTAATGATGATGTTTTTATCCTTTAATAAATCTGCTTCAAACATGCTTGTCTCCGACTTTTGATTATAAGGTAAATCTACGGTAATTTTCTATATGAATACTCTTTTGTTTATTGGTTTACTACTTTTTGGGTTCGGACTTTTATTATTCAGTATGAAACTCATGGCATATAATCATAAAAAGTATGGGATCGAAGACTCAAATACTAGTTCAGAATCAGATTATAGTAAGGTAATTTCAAGGAACACGTTTCGCCTTTTGGCAATTGTAATCCTAATCATTATGTTAGTTATTCTCTATTTAAAACCCCAATAAAAACAGAACTAAACGATGGAGCTATCTTCAAATACACAAACAGACCAGCGTAAGATTGAAATCCCGCTCTCCTTGAAAAATATTGGTATTTTGTCAGGACTGGCGAAGTGGAGTAGAATCGTTGGTATTTTTCACATTGTATTGGGCATTTTGTATTGTCTGTCAGTTTTTCTCCTATTGATCCCAACCGTCATTATGGGAGTCTTTTTCATTCTTCTGGGAACACGCCTCACAAATGCATCAGCGTACCTCAAATACTGTCTTCAGGAACCGGAAGAAGAAACTATAATACAAGCGTTCGATAACGTACGAAAATATATGTTTTTGAACGGTGTCATGTTTATTGTGATGTCCGTAATCGTACTTATCATTTTCGCTGTTGTTTTGGTGTTTGGGATCGCATTATTTGATATATTTTCGGAAATGACAGACTCATATGTGGCCGTCATGACATGGATAAAATGAATTAATCGGATGTAATCTTATCCAGTTTTTTCTCTGCTTCTTCTAATATTTTCTCTTTACTTTTTTCTATCAGTTCCTGTCCAACTTTTTTCCCCGCTTGAAGCCCTTCTTCCACTTTTCCCTTAACTTTAGAAGACACATCTTCATAGGAAACAGGAACGTCCTTTCCTGTCCACGTCAGGTAAGCTATATATAGAACAAACACAGCCGCCACTACAATCGCAAGCTTGACCAGCTTTTTAATGAAACTGAACAAAATAGCAATCGCAAGAATGACAGCAACTATTAAATAAACAGGCTGATCAGAAAAATAATCTATAATTAGTTCCAAAAACTATCCCTCCTTTTGAGCCACCGAGAGGACTTGAACCTCCGACCCGTTCATTACGAATGAACTGCTCTACCAACTGAGCTACGGTGGCAATAATTAATTAGGATTTATGTGCCCAATATATAGCATTGACATAAAATACATAAATTAAGATTAGGTACGTTTATTCATAGAATTATTTATTTACAAACTCTTATTACTCAATTATTATCACTCCATCCCCAACACTCTTTAACCAATATCCTTTCCCGGGATAGAGGGTCTCTATCTGATTATAGCTTTCCTGAAAACCATAAACTGTTCCGGAAATAATGAGGTTTTCTGGGTCAACAATATTTTCCAGGTGAGCAGTGGTAGAAATTCCGGTAATCAAATTCCATCCCTCAAACAATTGTATTTCGATTGAGTTCATTGATGTTCCTGTTATTTGAATGTTTATTTCCTCATCAAACATGAGCCAATAACCAGAACCGGAATTTAATGAAACGGCTGAATAATAGGTTCCATCATATCCAAATAATGTTTCTTCTACAGATCCCGGAAAAACTGTGTTTTGTGTAGGGGCAGATATATTCAGGGGCAGCCCCACCAGATTCCATCCTCCAAAATAGGCTATATTTAATGATACAGATCCAGAAAGATAGTCGGCTCCATATTTTTGGGCTCTCGGTATGATCCCTTCTGTCCCCGGATGTGTATAGTCCCACAAAATATCTCCATCTAAGGTCACCTCAAATATTCGCCTGTGCTGAGCAACGGTCACCAGTGTATTTCCGTTTTGAAGACGAAAAACTCCAGACTGCATCTGTGAATGGAATCCCTGGTTGTCATCAAAAATCCAAACTGGGGATTCCGGACCGAAAGCCTGGCCCGGGATAATATCATATAATCCTTCATTATTTAAAGGAGGACTCAACTCTTCTACTGAAGAAAATTGCCCTTGAAAACTGTTATTCCCATTCACATAGTAGAGGATATTTCCATATCCAGGAAGCCCCTGACGAACCCAGTTTACTCCATGAATAACAAATATTTGCTGATCTTCCTGTGTTCCCCTGTTGTACACCCTAGAATTTCCCCATCTGTACAAAAAATCTCCTCCTTTTCCACTATTCCCTCCGGTATGGTCCGCTGCTTCTTCTGTCGTCGTGCTATGATCAATAATATAAAACTCATTCATTCGGGGAGACGAAAAGATGATTTGATCCAATTCTTCATTATAGTCAACCGCATTCAGGTGCATCCAATCTCCATGAGGTTGACCTCCACCACCACCATCTGAACCAACAGTTGTATAGTTTATATTTATCAATTCTGGATGTTCTGCAATAACACCGTAATTTGGCAATTCCGTACCCGTATCCTGAATGAGATGGTCCCACACGTGCCACTCCCAAACAACAATTCCTCCATTGAGTCCATCCGGCTGCACCTCAAAAATAGCATCCGCCCAAAATTCGTTTAATGGGTTATTGATTTCCAGTCTGCCCATAGCATATGCTTCTTCCGCTGTTTTTTTCTCCCACGCAATGAGAAGGACATTCCCATTCGGCAACGGCTGGATATCATGATGATGCTGATAGGCTTCATTTGAAAGAACAAAATCCCACAGGACAGTACCATCCCAGGTTATATGTTGTAGTCTGCCGCCCACTCCCCCATTAATCATAGTAGGTTCCGAAACTCGACATGGGCGTAAAATGGAACTGTCAGGGAATAAATAGGGCATACTGGCAGGACCGCATTCGTTCTCCCATATATGCTCTGTTTCTCCTTCGGTATTCAATAAAAATGTATAAAAAGGATCACCAGGATTTTGAGTCGGGCCACCGGGAGAAAAGAGTGTGTACCCCTGCAGGAGGGAATCGGGTTGAGAAAATATGAGAGAGATGCAGAAAAGTAATAACCACATAAACCCGCGATGTAAGTTATAGGTTGCTTGTACGCTCTGAAATATAATTTTCATCCTCTAAAAATGACCTCCTCCCGGTTAAACCACCATCGAGTAAAAAATAGGCCAACAACAGCTAGAATAATCATAGATCCATACACCTCTAAAAGTAAAGCACTAGAAACTGTTTCTGCAATAATTTCCTTCGTAACGAGGGATATATTCACGATGGGTATCAACGCAGTTTTCCAGGTCAACTCAACACCGGGGATTAATCCAATGAGTGCCGGAAAAAGGATCAGGATATTAATAGGAGTAACAAGACTCTGGGCTTCCTTAAAAGATTTTGCGTAAAAGGAAATAGATAGGAGTACTGCAGAAAAGAAAATAGATACAGGAACAATCAGTGATAAAATCAATGCGATGGTTTTGATCTCAATAATACTCTTCATTGTTGTGATAATTTCTATAGGTAATTCTGTCATAAACTGTAAACCCACAAACAACCCAATGATTCCCGATATTGCTGACAAAAAACCTGAAAGGGAAATAACACCAAGTTTCCCCAGTAATATTTCCATCCTCCCAGCAGGAGATGTAAGCAAAGTTTCAATCGTACCTCTCTCCTTTTCACCTGCTCCTAAATCCAATGCAGGATACATGGCTCCCATAAAACAATATAGAATAAACATGTAAGGAAGCCACCCTCCAGCTAATTTCCCAATCATTTCTTTTTCAGAGGCAATATTCCTATGGTTGATTTTTACAGGTTCGAGTGTTTTGGAATGAAGCTTAAGCCTATCAAGTCTTTGATCTATTTTTGATTCTCTATATTTATTTATCACTGATTCCATGCGTTTTTTTGTGGCTTCCAAATCATCCGAAGAAATATACACCATAGTAATTTGGGCAGTCTCCATTGAATTAACCATTTCACTGAACCTATCTGGGATAATGAGTGCTCCATCTATGTCTTTCTTCCTTATTGATTGTTCAATTGAATCTATCTCTACATTGAAAGTCACATTAATAGAATCTGCCATCCCAAACATATCCATCAATTCTGGGCTGTTTTCTTCACCGATGATTGCAATGGTTATTCTTTCCGTCATTTTCTTTTCCATCATACTGACCATAATTTTAGGAATTCCGCCGATAATGAGTGGAATGATGAGAATAGGAAACACAATCATGAAAAAAAGTGTCCGCCTATCTCTCAATGTGTCTTTCAATTCTTTCCGAAAGATAATTCCAATTTTTTTCATGAAGACCCCACCGTCAATCGAATGAAATCTTCCTCCAGGGTGGAAGATTTCATTTGTCCTTTGAAAGACTCAAAAGTATCATTAAAAAATATTTCCCCTTTATGCAGAATTGCAATATCGTCACATAAGTTTTCCACTTCTGCCATTCGATGAGATGAAAAAATGACGGTTTTACCCTCTTCCCTACACCTCAAAATTAGTTTTACAATGGCACGGGATGACAAAACATCCAGCCCGGTTGTAGGTTCATCAAAAACTACAACAGATGGGTCATGGATGATGGTTCTAGCGATGGATACTTTCTGCTTCATCCCTGAACTAAGATTTGCGATTCTGCGATTTGCAAAATCATTCATATTTAAAAGAGAATATAGTTCCTTTCTTCTCTTGAAATATCTTGATGGTGAAATCCCATATAAATCTGCATAATACCTTATCATCTCTTCTGCAGTTAATCTGTCATAGAGCCCGGTATTATTTGATAAAAATCCCAGATTCTCTCGGATTTTTTCAGGATGTTTTGTACAATCCTCATTTTGAACATAGATGGTTCCGGATGTAGGTCGTAGCATTGTTGCAATCATCCTCAATATGGTAGTTTTCCCTGCTCCATTTGGACCGATGAGTCCAAATATTTTCCCTGGCACACATTTAAAACTAACATTATTTACAGCTGTCACTTTCCGGTGATGATAATTCCCTGACTCTTTTCTCTGTTTCCTGTTCAGGGTAAATTCTTTGGTAAGATGTTGTACTTCAATCATTTTTTGGAACCATTGTGCACGAAAATTATACAACAAACCTGTAATCAAGTGAGATATTTTTATCTTATCATTGCTTTCATTTCAGCCAAATCAAAAATAAATTATTACCAGACGTGAAACATAATGAAACCTTATTCAGCCCTCAACTGCCTCCCTTAGCTGAAAGGGTACGTCCTCAGTCTTTAGATAAATTTATTGGGCAAGATCACCTCACAGGGAAACAAAAGATTATCTCATTGCTCTGTGAGGGTAAACAATTATTCTCACTTATTTTCTGGGGCCCACCGGGAACAGGGAAAACCACCTTAGCTCGATTAATCATCCGTCATACAGATGCAGAACTTTATGAACTATCGGCTGTCTCCAGTGGTGTAAAAGACCTCAGAGAAATCATTAAAAAATCTGAATCCAATAACTCCATAGGCAGGAAAACTGTTCTGTTCATAGATGAAATTCATCGATTTAGCAAATCGCAACAGGATGCTCTTCTCCATGCAGTGGAAGATGGCACTCTTGTGATGTTTGGAGCGACAACAGAGAATCCCTCATTTGAGGTCATCAATCCACTATTATCTCGGTGTAAGGTTTTGGTTTTAAAACCGCTGAGTGATAACAATCTGGGAGCTATCTTATCCCACGCTTTTGAAAATGATATTCTTTTAGGCAATGGGAACTTGATATTTCCCGTAAAATATAAAAAAATACTGATCCAAGCGTCCGGAGGTGATGCCCGAAAGATGTTAAACACTGTCGATATTTCCTGTAAATTGATGAAGGGTGAAGGTAAAATTAGCAGGTCAGTATTAACAGAGGCGCTACAGACCCAGGTCCAACTATATGATAAAACCGGAGATTACCATTATGATATCGTCAGTGCTTTTATAAAATCCGTCCGGGGTAGTGATCCAGATGCTGCTGTCTATTGGCTAGCTGTCATGCTGGAAGGAGGAGAAAAACCGGAATTCATTGCACGAAGGCTGGTGATTCTTGCGTCAGAAGATGTCGGGAATGCGGATCCCAAAGGATTACCTCTTTCTGTTTCTGGTTTTCAAGCTGTTCATATGATAGGGATGCCTGAAGCTGCTATCATTCTTGCTCAAGTTACAACCTATCTTGCCGGAGCTGAAAAATCAAATGCATCCTACAAATCCATATTAAAAGCTCAAAAACAAGCAAGAGAAAAAAATCTCCCTGATGTCCCAATCCACCTGCGGAATGCCCCAACTGACCTGATGAAAAAAATGAATCACGGAAAAGATTATAAATATCCTCACTCTTACACAGAGAATTTTATCAGTGAGGATTATTTGCCAAAAGGAATAGACCCTGAGTTTTATCGTCCTAGCACTAGGGGATATGAATCTTTCATTTTAAAACGTCTGAAAAAATGTTGGCCGGAACGATATGAAAACAAATAATTTTCAGATTTTCCTCACTAAATATATTAATAAATTTATAGTGATTGCGCTGCCCGCACTGCTTTTTTCAGATGACAGATTGAGATTAATTCACGCTGATATTCTTGAAAACAGACCGGTAGAGGGGGGCTCTGTTCAGGAGCTCAAGGGTGACGTGCTTTTCAAAAAAGGCGAAATGGAGTTATCATGTAAGAAAGCTATATTTAATGAAAAAACCGGAATGGCTACTTTGACAGGAAGCACAAATGTAGTTAAAAACGATCTGCATCTTACCTGTGATTCACTATTGTTTTATTCTCAAGAAGATATATTAAAAAATTTCAATAACGTCCACATATGGGACAACGATTACAACCTTACAGCTGATTCTGTTATTTATTTGACCGAAATAGACAGCGGCTATGCCAATGGAAATGCCACACTGATTCAGCAGAAACAAACTATTAATGCTGATGCACTACATTACCACAAAAAACCTGAATCAGATGCTGTATCCTATGAGGCACTTGGCAATGTTATCATAGAGGAAGGGACACGAATTGCAACCTGCGGGCATGCAATATACAATAGGGATTTGGGGGAAACAGTGTTAAAGATAAATCCTGAAATTGATGATGGCGACAGGAATCTCAGTGGAACTAAAATTTCCCTTTATTATGAAAATGAACAACTGAAAACCCTTCTCATACCTGAAAAAGCACATATGGTATCACCTCAGTTTGGATGGCGAAAAACTGTAGGTGACAGCCTGACTCAAAGAGATTCTGTAAAAACAATTAACGATCTACAGGGAAAAACATTAAATGGATTTTTCATAGATGGTGAATTGGATTCCCTCCGTTTAGCAGGAATGGCAATGTCAGTCTATCATGTTTTTGAGGATTCAATTTATAAAGGAATAAATGAAGCCTCTGGTGATACAATCACTATGTTGTTTGACAAAGAAGACATGGAAGAAATCTTGATTTCCGGTGGAGCCCAAGGAACATTCATTCCTGATTCGACTAATGCGAACACTGAATCATCTATCATTTATTCTTCCAATAATATCCAATATCTCCCAGGAGAAGAGCTGACCCACCTGAAAAAAAATGCATCCATAACACATGAAAGTACAAAATTGACGGCAGGTTATATGAAATTAAATATGAAATCAAATGTATTAAATGCCCTGCCAACCCTCCCTGATGACACAACCGACATTCCCATTAAACCCACTGTAGAAGAAAAGGGCAGAGAACCCATGAGAGGTGATGAAATCTTATATAATCTAAAAAGCAAAAAAGGTCGAATCACTATGGGAGATACCAAAATGGACGACGGTTATTATTATGGAGAAGAAATACGAAACCAAGAGGAGGGAACTTATTATATCCGGGAAAGCATTTATACAACCTGTGATTTAGTTATTCCTCATTTTCACTTTGCCAGTGATAAGATGAAAATGATCAATCAGGATAAAGTAGTTGCCCGTCCATTGATCCTCTATGTAGGAGGGATCCCCATCTTTGGAATTCCTTTTGCAATTTTTCCCCATCAACATGGAGGCAGGCACTCCGGTTGGATCATGCCAACTTATGGTGAGTCCACAACACGGGGACAATTTCTTGACGGATTAGGTTATTACTGGGCACCCAATCCATATTGGGACAGCAAAGCACTATTGAGTTTTGCCGATCGCCAGGGACTCACGTTCAAACTGTACAACCGTTATAATAGAAGGTATTCTTATAGCGGGAATTTGAAATTGGAAACGCTCTACTTTCTTTCATCGCAAAAAGATATAACCCAAATCAGTGATGATAACAGGACCAGTTTTGTATTAGACTGGAGGCACTCACAAACTTTGAGAAATGATCAAAGATTAAATGTAAATGCTAAATACTATAGCAATGGCGAGTATAACCGAAATACAGGTCTTGATCCGACCATCCGATTAAAACAACAGGCTGTGTCCAATGCCACCTACAGCAAACAATGGAAAAAATGGAAAAATTCCCTAAGTATGAACCTGTCTTCAACAAGAGACCTGATGGCAGATGAAAAAATCGACTCCTCCTCAGTTTTTTATCAGGAGCCGTACAAAGCAGGACAAAAATTAAATATCACCAATAATACCTTACCATCTCTGTCTTTTAGACATGGTCAAAGTCAATTATTTCTGGAGAAGTCAACTCTGAAAAGATGGTACAATAATATTTCCTGGAGCTATTCTTCCAGTTTCAATAATAAGATGCAGACATATTTTGAATCTGACTCTGTCCCAGATACAACTATATTTCAATGGATAATGGATGGAAATGAAGGGTACGTTAAATCTGAATCTGATCCTGTCGCCACACATAATTTTGGATTGAGCGCTCCACAAAAAATATTCAAATATATTTCCGTAAACCCAAGTCTATCTTTAAAACATGTTTGGGTAAACAAAACATTCAATGCCACATTGGATACAGCATCAAATTCACTTGTCACAACAGAAAAGCAGGGATTTGAGACACGAACTACAGGATCATTTCGAGTAAGTTTTAGAACTCAATTTTATGGAATGTTCCCAATTAAATTAGGTATCTTGAGAGGAGTACGTCATGTAGCTTCTCCTTCCATCGGTTATTCTTACACCCCTGATTTTTCAGAACCTCTGTTTGGTTACGATTTTGGTTATTTTGAAACATTTCAGGATTCCTCTGGGGATATTCTTCTTCATGACCGCTTTAAAGGTACCCGTGCTGGAAGCACTCCAAAATCAAAATCACAAAGTATGAGCCTCTCTCTGAACAATGTGTTCCAGGCAAAAGTGGGTGAAGATGAAGAAGAAAAGAAAATTGATCTGTTCAGCTGGAATATATCCACAAACTATAATTTCGTAGCAGATTCTATGAACCTGGCGAATCTCCGTTCGTCAGTTAGAACAAAACTCGGGAAAAAATTGAATCTTGATCTGTCTATGACTCATGATTTTTATCAATTGAGATGGCAAGATGATTATTACAAACGTATCAATGAGCTTAATAGATTGCCTCGACTAATTAATGCCCGTATTTCTACCGGATTTCGATTCTCTGGTAATTATTTGAATCCCGAGAAACAACGAGATGAAGAGACTGAAACAGACACCCTTGATATGGATGATTTGGACCTTGGCCTGTTTCAAGATAAAAAGGAATCTGTATTTAAATCAAACAATACAGGAGAACTCTGGTCCACATCACTAAATCTTAGCTATTCGCTTAACAAATCAAATCCTGATAAGGAAAAAGAAACCTTCTGGATCAATACCAACACAGATATTCAGGTCACCCCAAACTGGAAGGTTAAATATTCAGCACGATTTGACGTTCTTGAAAGGGAACTGGTTAGTCAGAGTTTTTCGGTCTATCGGGATTTACATTGCTGGGAATTATCATTGAACTGGACCCCCTCAGGTTTTGGACAGGGAGTATATTTAAAAATCAACGTAAAATCTCCCACGTTGAGAGACATAAAAATTGAACAAAAAAGTGGACTATATGGACGCAGGGCTTTTTAAATGATATGTCCGGAATGTAAATCGGAGTATCAAGACGGAATTGAAATTTGTGTAGATTGCGGTGTTAGCTTAGTTTTTAATTTACCTATTGATAAACCATTAAAGGAAATATCCTGGGTAAAATTAGGACCTGTTTCAGGAAATATTTTTGCAGATATGATTGCAGATGTCCTCTCTCAAAATAAAATTCCCCATTATTTAAAAGCTGATTTTCTTACATCCGCTCTTGGTATTCAAACGGGAAATATGATCGGCTCAAGGGTATTTGTGTTTGTGCCGGAAGAGTTCCAAGAAAAAACAAACAAAATTATTGAAGAGATATCTGGAAACTAAACCATGGAGAAAAACATCATACGAGCAATAAAAGGAACAAAAGATATCCTTCCAGATCAATCCAAAAAATGGCAGGATTTAGAATCATCATTCAGGAATTTTATTCAAGCATATGGATACCGTGAGATCAGAACTCCTGCATTTGAAAAGACAGAATTATTTGAACGTGGTGTGGGCGAAGGCACTGATATCGTCACCAAAGAAATGTACACATGGGAAGACCGAAACGGAAAATCACTGACGCTAAAACCTGAGCTCACTGCTCCAGTGGTCCGTGCATACATTCAGAACAATTTAGTTGGGGAATCACCACTCACAAAATTATATTATTTTGACTCACTATTCCGAAGGGAGAGACCCCAAAAAGGACGCCAGCGTCAATTTCATCAATTTGGGATTGAAGCTATAGGTTCACCCTATCCGGAATGTGATGCAGAAGTTGTTGCTTCAGCATATTTATTTTTATCAGGGCTTGGTTTATCAGAATTAACATTAAAATTAAACAGTATCGGTTCCAAAAAATCCAGAAAAAATTATTGTGATGCTTTAATTGAATTTCTAAATCCTTTTAAAAACCAATTATCTGAACTCAGTCAAAAACGACTTAGTGCTAATCCCGTGCGAATTCTGGATACAAAAATCTCACATGAAATAGAGATCCTGAAAGATGCACCGGTCATTTATGATTTTCTCTCTGAAGATGATAAAACCCATTTTATTGAGGTCATGGATTTACTGGATGGATTGAACATCCCTTATACCCGAGACAATCATTTAGTGCGGGGCCTTGATTACTATTGTCGAACAACATTTGAAATAACATCAGAGGTCCTTGGAGGACAGGATGCTCTTTGTGGCGGCGGAAGATATGATAATCTAGTAGAGTTATTGGGTGGAAAACCAACCCCCGCAATCGGGTTTGCAGCTGGTGTTGAACGTATCATGATTGCCTTGAACGAAAAAACACCTCAATCGGAAAATTTTGAGTGTGATATATATGTTATCACAATGCTCCGGGATTCAATTAAGACAGGAATGATTGTTGCCAATCAATTACGTCAATCTGGATTTCGAGTAGAAATGGATTCTCTCCGACGCAGTATGAAATCTCAACTGAGAGAAGCCAATAAAATGCGCGCGAAGTATACCGCAATCTTAGGTGAAGAAGAATTAAAAAACAAAAAAATAACCATTAAAGAAATGGGTACAGGTGACCAGAAAACAATTGAGATTGATTCCATCCTCTCATTTTTTCAAAAATAATATCATTAAATAAAAAATGTAATGAAAATATATTTTATTCTCCATTTAATAAATTAAATTCGCCGTCGTTATGTCAAAAAAATCATTAATTATAGTAGAATCTCCGTCAAAAATAAAATCTATCTCCAATATTTTAGGAGATAATTTTGACGTCATTTCATGTGTTGGCCATTTTAAAGATTTACCTGAAAAAGAATTAGCAGTAGATGTTGAGAATGACTTTGCCACAAAATTTGTAGTACATCCTGACAAAAAAGATTTTATAAAATCTTTAAAACAAAAAGCAAAATCTGCTGAAAAAATATATCTGGCCACCGATCCAGACCGAGAGGGTGAGGCCATTGCTTTTCATCTATCAGAGGAAGTACCAAATGCAAATATTGAAAGGGTCCAGTTTACAGAAATCACACGCTCCGGTATCGAGGAAGGAATGCAACATCCTCGGGAACTGGATTATGATCTGGTGGAAGCGCAAAAAGCCCGCAGGATAATAGACAGGCTTGTAGGATATAAAATTTCAGAATTATTACGAAGATCTATTCAGACAACACTCTCTAATCTAAAAAAATCGCTCTCAGCAGGGAGAGTTCAATCTGCTACAATAAAAATCTTAGTTGATAGGGAACGTCAACGAATGAAGTTCAAAGATGTGACTTATTTTGATCTAAAAGCCAACATGTTGACAAAAAATGATGAATCATTTTCCGTTGTTTTATTTTCATTATCTGATATGAAACTTGCTTCAGGAAAAGATTTTGATCCTGAAACAGGAACATTAAAAAATAATAAAGTAATGGTATTGTCTGAATCGCAGGCTAAGGCACTCACCGAAGAATTATCTTCAGGATCATGGGCAGTTATTGACAAGGAAGAGAAACCTCAAAATGCAAATCCTCCTCCACCTTTTATAACCAGTACTCTTCAGCAGGCAGCAGGGCAAAAATTGAGATTCTCTGCAAAAAGAACAATGATAAATGCACAGCAATTATATGAAAATGGATTTATTACATATATGAGAACAGATTCACTGCAGCTTTCATCGGAAGCGATCCAAGCGGCAAGAAATATGATAAAATCCAGTTTTGGAGACAAATATCTTCCTGAAAAACCAAATCACTATAAATCAAAGGTAAAAAATGCTCAGGAAGCTCATGAAGCAATTCGTCCTGCAGGTAAAACAATTAAATCAGCAGAGGAAGTGGAGCGTTCACTGGGAAAAGATGCAGCAAATTTGTACAAGTTGATTCGTATGCGCACTTTAGCCTGCCAGATGAAACCGGCGAAGATTCTACGAACAATTATCCTTATCCAAAATCAGAAAGCGGTTTTTCGGGCGGTAGGAAAAGTTATACAGTTCCCCGGGTACCGCCTGGCTTATATGGAAAACCAATCTCAGGCTGATAAACAAATTGATGATGGAGTGCTCCCTGCTATGGAAAAGGGAGAAGAGCTATCCTGTGAAAAACTAAATATTGAATCTCATACAACAAAACCACCACCTCGATATTCCGAACCATCTTTAATTAAGGAGATGGTGAATCGTGGAATAGGAAGACCTTCTACCTATGCTGCAATTATTGGCAATATACAGAGCAGAGATTATGTCAATTATGTCAAACAAAAATTGATCCCTTCTTTTGTTGCGGTGGCAGTCACTCAATTATTGGAAAATCATTTTGAGCCATTAGTAAATACAGATTTTACTGCAAACCTTGAAGATCGGTTAGACCAAATTTCACGTGGAGAACTAAATCTCATACCTTTTATGAAGGATTTTTATTTTGGAAGTAATGATGTAATGGGATTAGAAAAAATGCTTGAGGAAAAAATTGAAATCAGGGAAGCATGCTCCATGAAAACTCCTTCATTGAATGGTGAATCTCCTGTTGCACGGTTAGGCAGATTTGGTCCCTATTTGGATGCCGGAGAGACCCGCCGTTCCATCCCTCACGATTGCGCCCTAGGAGATCTGACAGAAAAAAAAGTACAGGAGATATTGAATACAACCATAGAATCTTTATCTGTTGAATTGGGAAAAGAACCGGAATCTGGTGAATTATTATACTTAAAAAAAGGGCAATATGGTCCCTATATAGAATCCTCTGAAACAAAAAAACGAAAGTCTCTACCCAGAGGTATGGAACCTGAAAATGTAGACCTGGAATTTGCAATTCAATTAATCGGATTGCCCAAAACCATTGGAACACATCCGGAAACAGGAGATGCTGTTACTTCCGATTATGGAAGATATGGACCATATATTCGCTGTGGAAAACTCACAGCTCCCTTAAAACCTCCACCAACTCCTCTGACTGTTACCCTTGATGAAGCAGTTGAAGCTCTGGCTTCCCGAAATAAGAAATCTACTGTACTGTCCACTCTGGGAAACCACCCTGAAACCGGTGAAGAGCTGGCTTTGAAAGACGGCCGTTACGGCCCCTACATTACAGATGGGAAGGTCAATGCGTCTATGCCCAGAACACTTTCTCAGGAATCACTTACGCTAGAGGATGCAGTTGAACTCATCAACAAGAAGAGATTAGCGCCTAAACGAAAAAAGAAGAAACGGAAAAAATAACATTTCCCTATTTTATATGAAATCTCTGGCTTCGGTTCCTGAATTTGAAATATTACCTGAATCTATATTTATAAAAAAGATTAAAAAATAAATTCTATAGTATGGATCTAAAATCAATAGAAAATATCGTCTCACTGTGTAAACGGAGAGGATTTATTTTTCAGAGTTCTGAGATTTATGGTGGTCTAGGGTCAACCTGGGACTATGGCCCATTGGGCACAGAAATGAAAAAACGAATTAAAGATGACTGGTGGCAAAATATTGTCACTGCTAGGGCTAACGTAGTTGGTATGGATTCATCCATCTTGATGCATCCAAAGGTTTGGGAAGCCAGTGGCCATATATCAAATTTTAATGATCCAATGGTTGATTGTAAACAGTGCAAAAGCCGGTACAGAGCTGACCACATAGATATCAATAAGCCCTGTAAAAAATGTGGAAACAAGGATTGGACTGAACCCCGCCAATTTAATCTCATGTTTAAAACGTCAATCGGCCCCGTTGAGGATGACGCAAATATTGCTTTTTTACGTCCAGAAACTGCCCAAGGAATCTTTGTAAATTTTAATAATGTTCAAACAACAGCAAGACAGAAAATTCCATTTGGCATCGCCCAAATAGGAAAAGCATTCAGAAATGAAATCACCACAGGAAATTTCTTATTTAGAACCCGTGAGTTTGAACAGATGGAAATGGAATTCTTTGTTCATCCCGATGATACCTCGGAATGGCTGAAATACTGGAGCCAAGAACGGCTAAATTGGTTTGTTCAACTAGGAATTACAAAAAACAAGCTCAGGCTCAGGCCTCATGGGGATGATGAGCTGGCACATTATTCATCCGCCTGTAATGATATTGAATATGAATTCCCCTTTGGATGGTCAGAACTTGAGGGTATCGCTGACAGGGGAACCTATGATCTGGATCAGCATATTGAACACAGCAAAAAGAAACTAAATTACTTCGATCCAAAAACAAACAACCGTTATATCCCTGCCGTGGTGGAAGCTTCAGCTGGTGTGGACCGTGCATTTCTCACCTGTCTTGTGGATGCCTACACCGAAGAAGAAGTACGGGAAGAAAAAAGGGTTTTGCTGAAATTGAGCCCGAAAATCGCACCCATAACCTGTGCTGTCTTTCCATTGGTGAATAAAGATGGGCTTCCTGAAATTGCAGAAAAGGTCGTGAAAGATATGAGAAAATATTTTAGCGCATTTTTTGATCAGGGAGGTTCTATCGGCAAGCGGTATCGCAGGCAGGATGAAGCGGGCACTCCGTTCGGGGTCACCATTGACCATGAGACCACAAAAAATGGGACCGTCACCTTGAGAGACCGTGATTCCATGGAACAGGTGAGGATTTCAAAGAATGCGATCTGCGATTTAATTAAAGAAAAAATCAATATAGAGATAAACTAAAATGAACCGACATTTAAGTCTTCGCTCTGGGAATCCTGCTCTCAGCACATCCACTTTCAAACAATTTAGTTCCACAGCCTCTGAAACCATGACCATCATGGGGACCGTACACAAAACTGCACTATCTCTATTGCTTCTCATGACAACA
>DASCRE010000020.1:0-6989 GCA_034408645.1 Fidelibacterota bacterium
AAACCGCCCATGAAAAGAAAAAACCCTCACTTCTCGTCAAGAAAAGGAGGGTTTATGTCAGTAGCGGGGACAGGATTTGAACCTGTGACCTCCGGGTTATGAGCCCGACGAGCTACCAGACTGCTCTACCCCGCGATCAGTTTATTAAAATTTGTAAAAACGCCGGCAAAATTAGGGATTTCATATTATCAAAGCAATATTACTTCACAATTATTTTTGTATACACAGCCAGATGGTCTGAATAACCTCCTAAGAGACGGTCCCCTGCCCAAAACCGAAATGGATAATGAGCATATTTCCCTTCTTGCTGGCGGTACTTCGGTATATCATGGATATGTGCAGAGGGAGATTCTACAGTTAACCCTTTGGTGTCGAGCAAACCTGGGCTGACCAATATCTGGTCATAAAATAAGTCATCTCCTCTGTAAACGTAAGTTCCTGTTTTTTCTTTTCCTAGATGCTTTGACATTAAATTAAAGAAATTATAAGATGGATATTTTGCAGTCTCATATGTTAAAGTGGAATTCAGAATTCCAAGGACATTAACATCTGTGGGGTCTTCATTCAGATCTCCCATGACTATAATTTCAGCCTGGGGATCATTTTTTAATATTTCTTCAACATTTAATTTTAGTATTGCTGCGGTCTTAGCTCGTTTAGGAATTGCCCTAGATTTTCCTCCGTAATTTGATGGCCAGTGATTGACAAAAATATGGATATCATTTTCTGATATCCTACCTCTAACATACAGAATATCTCGTGTAGTACTACCCTTGTTCAGGGGAATATTTATGGGGTAGGATTCCAAAATATCGATTATATCGGGATCATAAAATAACACATTATCAATCCCTCGTTTATCCGGAGAATCATAGTGGATGATTTGGTAATTCAGATTCTGTAAATGTATATTCAGTAGTTCACAGATCCCCCTGTTTTCTACCTCGCAGAATCCAAAAATATCTGCATCAATTTCCTCAATTATTTCTTTTAAGTGTTCAATCTTTAAATCCAAAATTTCCTGAGTACATGACTTTTTTCCTCCTATTACAAATTCATCATCATTGGTTAAGGGGTTATTTTCTAGATCAAACAGATTTTCCACATTCCAAAACGCGACTTTGATTTCCTTGTTCTTTCCGTTGGAACAGCTAAAGGAAAAAACGATCGTACAAATTATAAAATAATAGAAAAACTGTTTTTGCATAAAGTATCTCAACTATAATGAAACTTTTGATTGATTCATTGGTTGTTGTTAATTAAGAGGGGCGGAATTGGTACATCCTAAATTAAATTACCCACCTAATACCTCCTATGGTTGGCTGTTACGCCCCCTGTCTCAAAGTGAACCGTTCCTTCTCCAAGTGTCATTTCGGATATTTTTTTTTGAAATGCACCTATTTCTGCATCTTTCATTTTTATTGCCCAGTGGATGGTGTCACGGGAGTGGTTTTCTTGTATTTCCAAATCTTCCGAAGAAATAAGCGAACTTAATTGGCCGTAAAACTGCATGGGACTACGAACATATACATTCGATTCAGGTGCCCAATTAACTAGATTGGCATTATTCAATACCAGGGATGCGCAGGTTGCATATGCCTGGGTGAGTCCTTTTTTACCAAGTTTTATTCCTCCAAAAATGCGAACGATGGTTAGAATACAATTGCCAATATTATTTTTTAGTAGATTATTTAATATGGATTTACCTGCAGTTCCGGATGGTTCGCCTGCATCCGAACTGTTTTCATAAAAATCCCCATTATAATAAAACCTGTAAGCCCAACAAATATGCCGTGCTTTTGGATGCTGTTTTCTACAGCGTTTTAGTAATCTACCTGCTTTCTCTTTTGTGGATACTGGATGCAGAATCCCAATGAATATTGACCGTTTTTCTTTATGGGTTGCTTCATTGGTTTCTCTTGGGACATAGATCATTTTCTTCTGAATGAAAATCGCAATGGAATGCCTTCAAATGGATATGATTCCCTAAATCTGTTTTCGAGAAATCGTTTATATTCCACAGGGATTTGTTTTGGATAATTACAATAAAAAACAAAGGTGGGTGGTTGTGTATGTATTTGAGTGACAAATTTGATTCGAATAAGTCGACCGGATTTAGTGACAGGTTGAGATTGGGAATTAATTTTTCCCATCCATTTGTTCAAATCTTTTGTCTTAATTTTTTCTTTACCATTAGAAAAGACGTTCCATGCCAAATCCATAATTTTTGAAATTCTCTGTTTGGTCAATGCAGAAATAAACAGCATAGGATAGCGTTGTAATGCAGGGAAAGTGGATACCATATCTTTTTTAAAATTATCCAATGTTTTTGAGTCTTTATGCACTAAATCCCACTTATTAACAAGCAAAATGAGTCCTTTTCCATTTTGAATCACATAATCAGCAATGGATTTATCCTGACGCCCAAATGTTTTTTCTGCATCAATCATTACCATTACAACATCTGCCCGGCTGATAGCCTGATGGGTCCGTATATTGCTGTAATATTCAATATCATCATTCAGTTTGGATTTTTTTCTTAATCCGGCTGTATCAATTAATATTATTTCTTTGCCGTACCATCGAAGGGATGTATCTATTGAGTCCCGTGTTGTTCCGGGGACAGGTGTTACAATGGTCTGCTCTCTTTGAAGAAGAGCGTTTGTTAAGGATGATTTTCCAACGTTTGGCATCCCAACAATGGCAAGCCGCAGAGATAGATCATCTTCAGTTTCAGGAGGGTCTGGTGTCCCAACATGTTCTACTACCATATCCAATAGATCTCCAACTAATCGTCCCGTGAGGGCAGAGATAGGAAGGACCTTATCTATTCCCAGTTCATAATACAAAAATGTTTGTTCATCCTGTTTAAGTGAATCACATTTGTTTACAACTAAAATAACAGGTTTATTGGATTCCCGGACAAATTGAGTCAGCGCAAGGTCTGAAGATGAAGGTTCTTCCCTACCATTGACCATGAACAGAATTAGATCTGCCTCCCCCATAGCTAATTGAGCCTGTTTTCTTACGGAGGAATTAAATCTGTCAATATCAGTGGGGATGTATCCACCGGTATCAATGAGTGTCATTTCTCTTCCAATCCATTCCACATGTCCGTAGTTTCTATCTCGAGTGATTCCTTCTTCAGACCCTACGATCGCTTTTCTTTTCTTCATCAAGCGATTAAAGAGAGTGGATTTGCCCACGTTGGGTTTTCCGACAATTGCGATTATGGGATTATGTTTCATTTAATGTGTCTCTATCAAGTGAAATTTACAGCCAAAAGATTACTTTAAAACGACACAAAAAAAGCACTGTAGTAGGTAATTTTCTCACTAAATTTCAATCATGGAAGAACAAAAAATAAGGTTAAGCACACTGAGCCACGGCTCTGGCTGAGCATGCAAAATAGGGTCTGAGGACCTTGCCCAGGTTCTGGGCAACCTAAATTTGAAACAAGATAACCGAGTTCTCATCGGTTTTGAGGAATCTGATGATGCCGCCGTGGTACGCCTTGATGGTGACAGATATTTAGTTCAGACAGTTGATTTTTTCACACCGATCGTAGATGATCCATATCAGTTTGGACAAATTGCTGCAGCAAATTCACTGTCAGATATTTATGCCATGGGAGGGCAACCACTTTTTGCATTAAATGTTGTTGGTTTTCCCATTAAGGAATTGCCCAAATCTGTGTTAACAGAAATCCTTCAAGGGGGAGCAGATAAGGCAGACGAAGCGGGAATAACTATTGTGGGAGGGCACTCCATCAATGATAAAGAGCCGAAATATGGATTGGTGGTGACAGGAGAGGTCAATAAAAATCAATTTATCCGAAATGATACCGCAAAAGAAGGGGATGTTTTAGTTCTCACAAAACCTCTTGGTATAGGTATTATTGCTACTGCAATAAAGAAAGGAGAGGCTAACAAAAGTCTTATCGATGCTGCTGTAGAAGTCATGGTTACCTTAAACAAATCAGCTGCTGATATAATGAATTCTCTGGAAGTCCACGCAGCAACAGATATTACTGGGTATGGACTGTTAGGGCATTTATCTGAAATATGTAACGGGAGCTATGTATCTTCAGAAATTCAAGTTTCGGAAATCCCATACATAAATGGCACTTCAGAACTTGCTGAAAAAGGGATTATTTCTGAAGGGTCCAAACGAAATTTTAAAACGAGCAAAAAGTATACTAAATTTTCTGAATCAATCTCTGAAACAGAAAAGTTTATACTTTCTGATGCTCAAACCTCCGGCGGATTGCTCATATCCTTGTCAGAGAACCAAGCCAACGAGTATTTAAATCAGTTCAGGAACGAAACCGGTATGGAAGTAGCCGTTATTGGAAAAATAGTCAAAAAAGGAAAAGACACAATAACTGTTCATTCTTGATGCCTAAGGGTATTAATACTGCTAATAACAAAGTTTGCTACATCTTTCTAGGTAGGCAATTGTGTATAACTTTTATCCAGAACAAGGAATATCTTAATGATATCCCATTTTATTTTTGAATAATACGGTGGATAATGTATCTGTATAAATTATAAATTGATAGATATCATTTATAGAACAAATTATAATTTTATATATCGTAATTAATGTCTGCTTTATTAAATATATTAACTGAAAAAATCCCAAAATGGAGGGAAGAAGCTCTAGAGTTGATTCATGACAAAGGGGACGCAGTTATCAGTGAAGTTTCGGTATCCCATGCTTATGCGGGTATGCGGGGAATTAAAGGGTTAATTTGTGATACATCCTCTGTTTCAGCAGAGAAAGGGCTCATTATCAGGGGAAGACCTTTACTTGATATCAAATACATCTTGCCGGAAGAAGTATTTTTCCTACTGGTTACCGGTGATATGCCAGGCCAAGAAGACCTGGAGGATTTACAACACCAGATACATCAAAACAATCAGGTTCCTGAACATATTTGGAATGTGTTGAAATCCATGCCAGATGATTCACATCCTATGACCATGCTTAATGCTTCCATTTTAGCTCTTCAGGGTGAATCAAAATTCCAAAATAAATATTCTCAAGGAATTAGAAAACAGGATTATTGGAAGTCTTACTTAGAAGATGGAATTTCCCTTATTGCAAAAATTCCAACTTTAGCTGCAGGAATTTATCGCATTAGATTTGATAAGGGTGAACCTATACCTCCAGATAATCTCTTGGATTGGGGAGCCAATTATAGTCACATGCTGGGATTTTCTGATGATGACCAATGTATCAAAAAACTCATGAGATTGTATCTTACTTTACATTGTGATCATGAGGGAGGCAATGCAAGCACCTTTACATCATTGGTCGTTTCTTCCACCCTGTCTGGTGTTTACTATTCTGTTGCTGCAGGGTTAAATGCGCTTGCTGGCCCGCTGCATGGGAGAGCAAATCAGGAATGCCTGAGATTTGTTTTGGAGATTAAAGAGCATTTTGATTCAATCCCATCTTCAGATGAGGTAAGAGATTTTTGTGAAAACTGGTTAAGACAGGGTAAGGTGATTCCTGGTTATGGGCACGCTGTTCTTAGATGCCCAGATCCCCGTTTTACTGGTTTTATGGAGTTTGGGGAAACGTATATCGAGGATGACCCGGTATTTCAAATCGTTAAATTGTTGTTTGAGGTGGTTCCTGATGTATTATTAAAACATGGGAAAGCAAAAAATCCATGGCCAAATGTGGATGCGGCTTCTGGAGCTCTTCTATATCATTTTGGTATTTCGGAATTAAATTATTATACGGTTCCGTTCAGCGTGTCTAGAACTCTTGGTCTGGTGGCACAAATGGTTCTAAACAGAGCGTTGGTTCTGCCATTGATTCGTCCAAAATCTATAACTACAAATTGGATTAATTCTAATGTTGATAGGGATAACTACACTTAAATACAAAATATAAGGAGTTTTCATGAGTAGGAAAAAAATTGCCCTCATCGGAGGGGGGCAAATTGGAGGAAATCTGGCTCTGCTGGCAGTTCAAAAAGAACTGGGTGATGTTATTATTTTTGATATTCCAAAAGCAGAGGGAATGGTTCAGGGAAAAGCGTTAGATATTATGCAACTGCGCCCTCATGATGGTTATGATGCAAATATTATTGGGACTTCAGATTGGGATGATATAAACGATGCAGATGTATTTATCATTACAGCAGGCATCCCAAGAAAACCAGGGATGAACCGGGAAGATTTGATGGGAATCAATCTGGGAATAATAAAAGACGTTGCAAAAAATATTAAAAAACAAGCTCCTAACTCTTTTGTCATTGTTATTTCAAATCCACTTGATGCGATGGTGTACGCTTTTCATAAAGTTTCCGGTTTTCCAAAGAATAGGGTGGTCGGTATGGCCGGTGCTCTTGACAGTGCCCGTTACCGAACATTCATAGCAATGGAAACCGGATGTTCTGTACAAGATATTACATGTATGGTCTTAGGAGGTCATGGTGATACAATGGTTCCCATTACAAGATTGGCAACCGTTGGAGGTGTCCCTGTATCAGATTTAATTCCCCCGGGGAGATTAGCGGAGATTGAGCACAGAACACGATTTGCAGGCGGTGAAATTGTAAAACTATTTGGAAACGGGTCTGCATTTTATGCTCCTGCCCAATCTGCAATTGAGATGGCTGAATCATATCTGCGAGATAAAAAACGTGTGATTCCCTGTGCATCATTATGTGAAGGGGAATTTGGTATTGATGGTTATTTTATAGGCGTTCCATCAGTCATTGGTTCAGGAGGTGTTGAGCGCATCCTCGAATTTGAATTATTTGATGATGAAAAAGAAGCGTTGAACGATACCTTGACAGCAGTAAGGAAGACAGTGGGAGAGACAGGGCTCTGAAAAATTTTTCACTGAACATCTTCTAATTAACATATACTTCGTCTAAAATAAAAATATTATGACAATTCAAGTTTTCTATATATATTAATACGATTAAAATAGTCCTATATATGTTAAAATTAACAAGAAAAGTTGAG
>DASCRE010000021.1:0-3537 GCA_034408645.1 Fidelibacterota bacterium
ACCTCCTGACGGGAGGCACGACCAATGACATTATTTTCAGCATCGACCACATCAAATATCTCATCAGGTCCATTTATCATTTAATCAGGAAATATTTAAAAGAAGAAAACGCTCAGGCAGAATTTTTGAAATCACGGAGATATGAAAGTCGAACAGGAATTTCACCTTCTTCACAATAATTATGTTTGGCCAGGACTCTGATATCCTCTATAACCCTTTTATCCCCCTCGAAAAGAATAGACTGATAACCCTTATCAGCAAGAGTTCCACCAGCTTGCAGTATACTCATAACTGATTTGGCATTGAACTTCTCTTCGTCAATAATCATAAACAAATCCATATCCTCATACTGTCTTGCAATGAGCGATACGTATGTGGAGGGACGGGCATGAAATCCCAGAGGCTGTGGAATAGGTAATTCAACGCGCACTATTTTGGAGAAACAGTCCAGAATTTCATCGGCAAGCTTTTTTCCTTCATTAATAAAATGCTGACTGTAATAGAAACCGAAGTTCATTATTTTATCTAACAAGACATCTTTATTAACCATCATAGAAATACGTTTCTTACTCTCGCCATGTCGAATTTCATCTTCATGGCGTTCATAAAAATGTGCAAGCCATAAAGCGATTTCAAGAAGGTGCAAAGGCATGGAGATGTACCCACGTATTACCTTGAGATCCGTGTAATCGAGTTCAAGCTTGGTATTTTTAACAAAAGTATCAAAATCTGATTGGATGTTATGCACCAAGTTTTTATACATTCTTGCTCGTTTTTCGTTGAATTTCTGCAAAACGGCCAACTTAAGTTCATTGAGGTCCACAATGCGCCTAATCTTTGATTCTTTCATTATTTTGGCAACATGCTTTATTTTTTCACATACTTCAATTATACGATCTTCTTCATCTTTAACTTCATCTTCAGCCACATTACAGGGCAATCTCTTATTAGCTTCAATATCAGAAAATTCAACTTGCGCATCAATGTTACGGGTGATAGTCAACCCGTTCTCAACTCCCGTTGTATGAAGTGCTCCGAACAGATTCAGGATTGACTGATTCAAAAATTCCAGCACGTTGGCGGCATCATTTTTAAAACGATCTTCAATCTCTGGTGATTCCCGTAGTCTATAAGATGGATATCGGTCCAAAAGATGTCTTGTAAAAAAAGCGGCTATAGAAAGGTTTCTAATCGAGGCCAGATACTCAACAAAGAAATTCCAGTTTTTATTCTCTCTTGCGCCATGCTCATCCATAAAACTTTCGAGAAATTCCGCTTCTTGAATGAGGTTTGAATAGAATTTTCGTGATATATCCTTATTTTTTTTAATACGTAGTTCAAATAGAAAAAATATATCAAGAAACTGAGAACATGGTTCCTGGGCCAACGGAAGAAACTCTTCTTCGGTGATAATTTGAATCAGAGACTTGGGCTCTACCATATTTCAAAAAATCTGTAGTAAAAATTATTAAATAGATTTATGTGTAACTTGTTGAGTGATGCTTGCTATTGTATTCCCGCTTAATCCGGTTCCACAACCTAAATCGATAGCATTTGGGAAGAGAAAACCTTCGCCCATATGATCGAGTTTACCATCGTAAAGACATCTTTCAGCATTTTTCAATTTTTTGGAGATTCATCCACTTCGTTGCTTCCCTATATTGATATTATTAGATAGCTAACAAATAATATCATTCATTGGAAGCTCCGGCAAATATAGACTTGGGTAAGTATTTTTTCCAGATAACAAGGTGAGAACTGGGCCCAGCGGGTATTTGAAAAAAGGGCCAATAGAATTCTGGTTTTGAAGGTTTTTTGGTTAATTCCATCCCCTTTTCGGAAGGGGTCTGGTCTCCCTTTTTTAGATTGCAGGGTTTGCATGCAACCACTACATTAGTCCAGTTAGACTTCCCTCCTCTGGATTTAGGAAGAATATGATCCACGGTCAAAAACTTACCACCAGTCCCACAATATTGGCAGGTAAAATTATCACGGCACAAAATATTTTTCTTGCTGAAAGAAATTCCTTTGCGCCTGGCTCGTTTAACAATATTGAGAACGCGAATAACTGCAGGTAAATTGAAGGTGGTGGTGGGAGATCGAACCACATAGCCATCGCTTTCGATAAATTCCGCCCGCCCGGTAATGACCATAATAATGGCACGCTTGGCACTGCAGAACTGCAAAGGCTCATAGGAAGAATTGAGAACCAGACTTTTGACTGAATCCAACATAAGGTGGACACCTTTTTTAAGCCGGTAAAACCAATTTTCTATATTAAAAGCCAACAACAAACAATCAGGGGATTTTATATCTAGTGATAGCTACTGTCAACAGCCGGGAGGGTTAATGCAATCTGAAAAGTGGTTCTAACACTACAGACTCAAGATATCTAAAGGATATTTCCCCTCCCGAGGAATAAGTTTGGATCAAACATTTTTTTTATGGACCTTAACTCTTCCAAAGAAGATTCTCCTACCATTTGGGAAAAATAATTTTTCTTCAACTTCCCAATCCCATGCTCGGCAGAAACGGTGCCATTCCATTCAAGAATCTGCTTAACAAGAATATTATAAATGTCATGGGCCTGATCAATTTGATGGGTCTCTGGCAACAAATTTATGTGCAGGTGATTATCACCCAAATGTCCAAATATAACGTAATCAATATCCTTTTTTAAAAGCTCACCTTTATAAAATCTCATTACATCTAGAAGGTGAGAATCAGAAACCGCCATATCCGTGCCAATTTTAATTCTTCCCAAACGGCTATTTTCTTCATTGAGCATTACAGGAATAGTATGACGAAATTCATGGAATCGCTTCAAGTCATTTGGTTTCTGAGCAAACCAGGAATCATCCAGCAACACACCTTTTCCATTTAAATAATCAAACCATGCTTCTAAAGCCAAATCATATTCTTCTTGAAGATTAATGTCATTTTCAAAAAAGAGAGCCGATTCAGCATCTAGTGGGATATCTTCAAATTTATTTTTCAATCGATCCAGAGATCGTCTATCAAAATACTCAAGGGAACAGGGATTAATAAATTCATCATCTGAATTTCTTATTGAACTAACCAGATGCCAACTGGCCTCTTCACTTTCAAAAAATAAAACTCCGCTAATGAATGAAGCTGGACGGGGAAGAAGTTTTAATCGAATCCGCGTAACTATACCCAGTGTCCCATCTGATCCAATAAATAAATCCAGCCAATCCATTCCGGGCCTGACATAGTATCCCGCCGCATTTTTGCACTTTGGACTTGTATAACTGATTTCAGGAAAGCTCTCTTCTGATCCATCGGAAAACTTCAAAGGCTGGTCGATAGTATCTCCCCTACTCAAAGAAAGGGCTCTTCCGTCTGCCAGAACAATATCGGCTTCAAGGACATAGTCTCGGGTAGCGCCATATTTATAGCTCCTAGCCCCAGACGCGTTAGTAGCAAGTGTTCCTCCAATGGACGCGAGACTTTCCGTGGGATTAGGTGGATAAAAATATTGCGACGACTCTAAGTAGTCATTCAATTGAGCCAGTG
>DASCRE010000022.1:0-3378 GCA_034408645.1 Fidelibacterota bacterium
AATATAGCAAAAAACAAAAAACCCCGCTACTGCGGGGCTCTTGCTCAAATCTTTTGGGTGGGGGTTATTTCAACAGCACCATCTTCCTGGTCTGAACAAACTCACCAGCCTGAATCTGATATAGATACACACCAGCACTTACTGGTTTGCCGTGGTCATTGGTAGCGTCCCAGAGAACTGATTTAAAACCAGCATCTTGGGTTGTATTAACCAGTGTCCTTACTTCCCGACCCAGCATATCGTAAATGGTGATATTAACTAATGCATCTTTAGGTAGATCATAACGTAGCATTGTTATCGGGTTAAAAGGATTTGGGTAATTTTGATGAAGTACATATGTGTCAGGGATCATATTCTCATTAATGGCTAGTGTGTTACTAATATCAATCATTATGTCCCATACATCAGAAGACATTGTAGTATCAATATTATCGGTACTAAATACTGTCCATTGTCCATTAATAACTGTCTGCCCTAACACTTCTACAGTTTCAACTAGGTTTTGATAGGGGATAGACAAAACTGTATCCAAGACTAGTGTATCAATAAGTATAGTGGAACTAGTATCGTAATTACCATGACATAATATGAATCGATAAGAAACAACATCACCATCATCATCAGTGCTGGATTCCCATATAATTTCCTGTTCTGTTCCTTCAGAGATATCATTTACAGTTATGGATAATTCTGTTCCGTCAAGAGGACTAATAAGATCAAATACCGAAGGAGGGCTATTTTCTTCTTGTGGTTGATTTGATACTTTGCATAGGAAACCGACATTATAAATCCAGGAATTATTCTCATTAAGCTCAGGATTACTAAACCAGCTATTAATAGTATTATATCCATTCCAGTCCACTTCATTTAATGAAGATAATATACTATTTACATTATTATTCATTGCCAGCCATAAAGAGTCTGAATCATTATTCGTTTCTAAGGTAATATCACCATTAATCGATAATAAATTATGATCAGATGATAAATAGGTTTCAGATGAAATATTTTGGATTTGAGATATTGATGAAATTTCATTTATAATATCTTCAGTAGGTATGTTTTCTATTTCTTCAAAATATAAACTGCTGGTAACCGGGTCAGTAAAATTATTTTGATTGGATTTTAAGCTATCCATATGTGCTTGATATAGATCATTTAATAAATCATCATTTGCTATTTCATCCATTAAAATATCAAATGAATCTCCATCGCCAGTTTTTACAAATTCAACCATTTCTAGTAACATGCCCATTTGGTATTTATACATATAGTCAAAAAACGCAAAACCATATCTATAAAATTCCCAATTCCCGTAAGTAGCATTTACCACTTCAGCAAGAGTCATTCGATCAGATTCGTTTTGAGCGATACGATCAACCATAGTTAAGCGAGTTTGGATTCCATTTAACCTTGAACTCCCCGCCATGAATTCTGCGCCACCTTCTTCAAACCAGGTTAGCCTTTGATTATCATAAATAGGATCTTGCCCCCACATTCCCGGTGCCATATATCGCCCCTGAAGATAATGTGAAAATTCATGTCTGAATAAATCTTCTAATGTATATATACTTTCCTGAGGTGTGCGTTCGTAAGTAAAAAAAGTGCCCCAGGATTCAATATATATTCCACCATTATTGGTACCCAGACCATAAAGAAAATTATTAAAAGTATAATCAGCTGGACTGTTATAAATAACAGCAATAAGTGAATCATCGGGGTTACCCTGATCTAGCGGAATATCATTGAGAGAGACTCTATGAAATTGAGATCTTACTTCTTTCATTGCCCAGTATAACGTTTCAATTTTTTCGGGTGTTACATTATCACCTGTTTTGAATATAATCCTTTCATCATCGTATGTAGTGCGATTGGGAAGCAGCCAGTCGTGTACACTTTGCAATATTTCACCTTCATCAATAGGTGTCCCATCTGCATATTCACAATTATAAAGCCAACAAAGCATTTCGATAGCTTCAAGGGATGGACCTGTCCATTCTCCATATAATTGAACTATATCTGTTAAAAATTGAACAGCTATTGCTTCATCATCATATAATCCAATTCGTGCATCCCAATAGATAGCATTGTTTAATAGCCATTCATTCTGATCGGTAACTGTACCATATAATCCAATATTGGCGATCGCATTAAATAAACTGTCAACTTCATTATAAAATTCAGTGTCTTCCGGATTGAAATGATAAGAATAACTATAAAGAGAATAATAAACACCGTCCCCCAACCAGTAAATGGCATTGCTTTTATCCCAATCATCTATATAGGATTCAAAATTTTGATAAAAAGCCTCAAATACACTTGCAGACTTTGTTAAAGAATGGACACTACTCATTCCAATCCCTTGATACGCACCGAAGGCTTTAACGACTTTTGTTTGCACATCAGTTCCAAATCCAAAATTTGGATTATTAGAAATGGCATCCATTCCCGGTACCGTATTATCCATAAAATCAAAATCTCTTAAAAAATTTAATTCATCATTATAAAATGCTATGTAAAAACCGGATCTTATTACTTCAACTAATACGCCAATCCCAAGTTCATCATCTACCGTATAATTATTCCCTCTTTCTTCCACGGCATTGAATAATGCATGCATCCGAAGTGTATCGCTATAAAATTCATAAGAATCATCAGAATATTGAAATAAACCATCTATTTCCCACCAATCTAATGTGACAATTAAATCTATAAGTTCATCGTAGTTAAGAGTATTTAAATAATCAAAAGTATATGTCGTATCTCGATCGATGTGACTATAAGTAATAAAAGCAGTTGGGATTGCAGGTCTTTCGACTAAATCCGTTTTATTATTTTTACCACATTCATCTTTACTTATTTCTTTATGAATTGATGAAATGGGTGGAGAAATATTGTGCTGTTTTCCCTCTAGAGAATTAATCCACAATAAAAAAGAAAGACAGAAGATTAGATTTGTTGTTTTGTTAAGCATAAAATGTCCTATGTGGTTTTATTGTAGATTAATTTATTTTCATTTGTCCTAACAGATTTACGTTTCAATACAAAGGGCTTACTCAAATATTCATGGAATACAATAAATAAATTTATGAATTATCATCAATAGCATACTTTTCTTTTTTCTTAGCTGAAGCCCGTTTCCCAGCGTCTAATTCAATTTTCCGAAGACGAATATTTCCTGGCGTCACTTCAACCAATTCATCTTCCGCAATAAATTCCAATGATTGATCTAACTCCACAAACAAAAAACCCCGCTACTGCGAGGCTCTTGCTTAAATCCTTTGGGTGGGGGTTATTTCAACAGCACCATCTTATGCACTTTAACAAACCCGGTTGTCTCAAGCCTGTAAAAATACATACCCGCGCTGATTTCTTGAC
>DASCRE010000023.1:0-20957 GCA_034408645.1 Fidelibacterota bacterium
CCAAAATATCATTCACATTTACCAGCAGATAAAAACTGAAGGCATAGAAAATGAATGAATGAAATAGTGAAACAATGGGGCGCGCATTTTTAATGGACTTCTGTAAAAATACATCGAACAAAGCACTAATAAAGCGTCCAATTAAATTGTCACTTCTGTCTGTCTCTGCACCACACCTTACTGTTTTGAAGACCCGATTGAAACCTTGAAATGCCAGGACGCCGCAAATCAGAGCTAATAGAATAAAGGCAATTTGTTCATTCGAACTCAGCATGGATTAATTTATTCTAGTTCTTCTACTAACTCTTCCACTACATCAAATAAATCTTCCACCATGCCATAGTGTGCCACATCAAAAATGGGGGCATTTTTGTCTGTATTTATGGCAATGATTGTGGATGAACTTTTCATCCCTTCGATGTGTTCAGGTGCCCCGGAAATACCCAAGGCAATATACACTTTCGGTTTCACTTTCAAACCGGATTTTCCTACCTGGTGAGCTTTAGGCATCCACCCCGCGTCCACCAAGGGACGGGAACAGGCCAGGTCCGCGTCTAATAGTTCGGCTAATTCTTCTGCCAGTTCAATATCGTCCTTATTGCCGATACCACGCCCCACTGCGATAAGAATATTGCTCTGGGTAATATCCACATCAGACGCCTCCGGCTCAATTAATTGTTTAAACCGAACCTTACCGGCACCTAAATCAGTAGAAAAATCTTCCACCGAAGGTGAGCCTGATGCCCTACCAGCATCGGCATTAAACGCACCTGCTAAAACCATGGCTACTGCGGGACCATCCACATTGGTGACTACATTCATTTTCCCGCCATACATGGAACTTGTACAGGAAAAACCGCCACCGATGATACTTATATCAGAGCAGTAAGAAATGTTTGGCATATCTAATATGGTGCTTACGGTATTGGCAATGTCCATCCCCATGGAAGTGGAACCAACCATAATAAGAGGTGGAGATTTCGCACTTACCACAGATTGTACCGCCGCCGCATAAGATTCAGGGTTAAAATTATCACTGCCACCAATGGATATAACAGAATCTGCTACACCCAGTTCACCAGCTTTTTCATTCATACTTCCAAAAGTCACTGCGACACACTGTCCACCGGAAGCACCAACCAATTCTTTTGCTTTTCCAAGCATTTCAAAAGTAATGTCCTGAAATTCACCTTTCAGGTGTTCTGTAATAACAAGTATGTCTCCCATTAGAGTACCCCCGTCTCTTTCAAGATATCTATTAGGTCTTCCACATCATCCATCATTTTTGCGCCAGCACCTTTTGCAGGTGGAACCATATTTACCACAGAACTTCCACCGCCAGACCCCAGGTTACCCATGGATGCTTCTTCAATAGTTAAGGTTTGCTGAACCTGACGAATTTTGCTCACTGGTGCATATCGCGGTGGCTGTTTTGCTGCCTGGATACCCAGCACTGCCGGCAGGTCTACTTCAAATTCACCCATCATACCACCGGAATATTCCTTGTGTACTACAGCCGTCCCACCAGAAACAAAAACTCCGGACACCACACTGACACAGGGCGTATCTATATAACTGGCAAGTATGGGACCCAATTGGCCATCACGGTCATCCACAGATTGAACTCCGGTAAAAACCAAATCATACCCTTCAGAACTTAAAGCATTCGAGAATACCTTCCCCAGTTGATGGCTGTCGACAGGATTTCCACCCGTGAGTTTCACTGCTTTATCTGCTCCTTTGGCGATAGCTGTAAAAAGCATTTTATCCACACCGTCTCCATCCACAGCCATGGCAACCACTTTATCAGCTGAACCATTTTCCTTTAACAAAATAGCTTCTTCAAGGGCGTGGTCATCAAATTCATTTAATTTATATTTAATGTCTGACCTATCCAGAGTCTTACCGGAAGTATCCACTTCCAGGTCTTCCACTAAATCCGGTACTTGTTTTAGTAAAACAATTATTTTCATTCAATTCCTTTTGCTGTTTTCATCCTCTAATTAAGATATTGTCATGTTTGCTCATATCTTATATCATCCCTAAAAAAATTTTCTTAGCTATCTAAATTAGGTGTTCATCATGTAGAATTATTGTCACTCCCCATGCAATAATCCAGAATTTCGATAATGTCCAAAACTTCCAGTTTTCCGTCATTGTTAGTGGATTTTACCGCATCCTCAAACCGGGATACTTCATACGGACAGCAGACAGCCAAAACTTCTGCGCCCACTTCAATGGCTTCCTTTACACGGTTTTCCGAAAGGCGCTCTGAAGTATGATCAGCAACCAGACCATCCAGCCACATTCCACCGCCACCACCACCACAACAATAGCCCTGCTCTTTGCATCGAAACATTTCCATGAAATCAATTCCCGGAATCGCATTGATCAACGTTCGCGGTGCATTGTACTCTCCATTATGCCGGCCCAAATAACAGGGATCGTGAAACGTTACTTTCTTAGGATAGGGTCGCTTCATCAGTGTTGTTATATCATTAATATGCTCAGCTAAAAACTGTGTGTAGTGTTGAACATTGTATTCCCTGTTGGTCACCTTAGGGTAAAAATTCTTAAAAGCATTATAAGCGTGGGGATCACTCACCACAAGTTTGTTGTGTTCATATTTATTAAACTGATTGCCATTGTGTTCTGCTAATTCTTCGAACAACCCGGTTTCACCAACCAGCCGCTGGGAATCGCCATCACACTTTTCTTCTTTTCCAAGAATTCCGAAATCTACACCCAGCCGATTAAATACACGTACCATGGACTTTGCAGCATCATTTCCCCGGCCATGAAAAGAAAAATAATCACTCACGTACCACAGCACGTCTACCGGTTGCGGGTCTTCTTCTTTTGAGAGATCCCGCACAGGTTCATCAAATTTCCGCAACCATTTCACACGCTTTCGGGTTGATTCTCCCATAGGATTCCCGTATTCAGCGACATTTTGAAGCATACCCTGAAGCTCAGCAGGCACATTCCCATCCAGCACTGCTTGTTCTCTCGCTGCCGGCATAATCTTCATCATATCCACTTCCTTGGGGCAGACACGTAAACAATTGGAACAGGTTGTACAGAGCCACAAATCTGAATGTTCAAATAAATTTTGTCCTGTTTGTAGGTTCCGATAGATCTTACGGGGGCCATAGCTTCCCACATTATCTACAGGACACACACCTATGCACTGTGCACACTGGTAACACCAGCCCATAGATTCACCACCATCGAGATCTGTAATTTTATCCATATAGGTAAGGTCATAGTTCATAATCTCCCGTGGCTCATACATTTTGTTCCACTCACCAGATACATCTATTCCATCAATAATTGCGTCATCTTTTTGAATCCATTTTTCGTATTTATGATCAGCCATACTTAATTCTTCTCCATATTATGAACACCTAGAACACGCTGCGTTAATTCCGGTAGTTCCGGTAAGATGCGATTGAATTCCTGAGAAAGTTTTACCTTAAATACAGTATACATGTAGACTGCATATACACAGGCTAATAACACATCAGTACCAAATAGTCCCTTACCTATACTTGAAAAACTTCTTGATTGACCTACCACATTCAGAGATCTCATTGCATCACCAACATTTATATAAATGTCACCATTAGTGACTCCAGAAAGATCTACATTTTCCTTTATTATTAGTGGCAAAGACCCAGTATTAGCATTTGGATCCCATATCCAGTTTGTCCACAGCCAATTCCGTTTTGGATCTGTAAAATGTAGAAGTTCACTGGCAAAGTTGATGCGCATTTTTTCATCAATTTTTTCAATAGAATTCACAAATTCATTGAACCGCTTTTCAATTGGATCTTTTCCATACAAGAGTTCTATTACCATTGCTCGTAAATTTTTGAACCCGGTTGCTTTTACAAGTCGTTTAGATTTTCGCCGAATGGAAAATATTTTTCCAACAACTTTAGAAAAATCTTCTTCCCTCATGGAATCAATAGCTTCAGGATTCAGTGTCGATTGAAACAGACGGCTTTTTTCTTCCAGCTTTTGACCAATATTCTCAAGTTCACTGGATGACGCCAACTTGGTCACTTCTTTCATAAATTCCAGAGTGGATTCAGAATCCACGACATCCTGTACACTCACATCATCATATAACATTGATCCGCATATCCCTTGGTTTTATGCTGGCTGAAGTTCAGATTTACGGAGAAATGCACAGGCTTTCATAGCAGAAGATCCACCGGTTGATATAGAGTCTTCCAGGTCTGCAGGACCGGTGGTCGCACCAGCAGCAAATATACCAGATACTTTTGTTTCTACTGTATTTAGGGCACCCCCAATCGTCTCAATAAACCCATGAGATTCCAGAGGTATATCAAATATCTTTGCCATCTCTTTTGTCCCCTCGCTGGGCTCCATCCCAATCGAAAGTATAACCACGTCCATGGGCACTTCCATCGGGCGGCCCATGGTGGTGTCTTCCCCTTTTACAATAACAGTATCACCTTTTTTGGTGATCTCAGTTACTATTCCGCGAATGAAGTTGATCTTATACTCCTCCTGAGCCTTCCAGTAAAGTTCGTCTTCCCAAAATCCATACATGCGCATATCGATGTAAAATACAAAGACCCTGCAATCAGGTAGTAAATGGCGAATCTCAATAGCTTCTTTTGTGGCAACACCGCAGCAGACTTTGGAACACCAGAAATTGCCGATCTGTCTGTCTCGACTGCCAACGCATTGGATAAAACACACCTGTTTTGGTTTTTCTCCTGAAGAAGGTCGAACAAAATTACCTGCCTTCAGCATCCGCTCCGCATCTACCAATGTGATAACATCATCAAACTCATAATATCCATACATTTGTGTTTCTTTTCCAGGATCAAAGTGCTGAAACCCAGTGGCAACAACAATACTTCCAACATCAACTGTTTCATCATCTTTCCCGTTTTTCAGTGTCACACTCAAATTGGGTGCTTCTCCTTTTGACGCTGTAACAGTGGTATTCAAACGTACATCGACCAACGGATTAAACATAACCTTTGCGATCATTTCATCCATAGCTTCTTCGGCACTACGCATGTCCGGGGTAATGGCAGCATAATCAGCAAATATCGGATTTCCACCAAGAAAATCTGCTTTGTCCACCAAAATAGAATTATATCCAAGATCGGCAATTCCCTTAGCTGCTTCCAAACCCGCGGGACCACCTCCTATTACTAATACAGGCAAATTAGGCATCCGCATCCTCCCATGTCATAAATTCATTTCCATTATCTTTCAAGCGACTGGCCACCTCTTCAAATTCTTGCCATGCTTTTTCATGGTCAATACCCATTTTTTCCATCAGTGGCTTCATATCTACACCATGCCAGTGGAGCTGGCAAACCTTGTACGGGTGTGCACCCATTGCCAGTGCGGCAAATTGAGCATCGGACATAACAGGAATCCCCACATTGCGACCATGGGCCTGTGCAGCAAACTGACTTTTATCAAGGGTCGTTACACATCCCGTATCGTGGGTGATAGTGACATCCGGGTTTGCTTCTTCTTTCATTCGCTCAATCTTGCGAATGGTTGCGAAAGATCTTGAAAAATCTCTGCTAACTAAAATGTGCCGAAAACCAAATCCACAGCAATCATGCCATGTGGAATAATCTGCAGCCTTGGCATCCAGCGCTTCCACAAGTGCAGTGACGATGGCCGTCCGCTGACCATCGTAGAGTTCCCTATCATAAATGGCATCTTCAACCACCAGTTTGTGGTAATGGCAGGCAGGGTGGACCGTTGCGGTAATACCGCTAAAATCCAATACCTGATTCTCAGCGATTTCCTCTCTTACCACGTGCACCCACTCCGAATAATGAACGATTTCTTCGGGAAACACAAACGGCATTTTGAGACGGTCCATAATTTTCCGAACCTGGTCTCTTAATTTTGGATGGTGTAGAATTTCTTCGCGAACCTCCTTGTAATGGCCATAGCTCGTTCCACAGTGGATCATAGGAAAGAAACCATCCAGCTTTGCCTGAGCGAAATTTCGCACTGCAACCGCAGCTTGTGCCGCAGAGTTGGATGTTGATGATGCATAATAATTCCACGCTGTGCAGGAAGTTTGGTCCCTCGGATCATGATATTCATACCCCAATTTCCTATTCAGCCAAAAGATTGCCGTGGAATAACCGGGAATGTGTCCACATTGTCCACAGGATTTATGGTGCCAGGTAAATTCCAACGGAATTTTCTTTTTCCGGCCGTATTTCGTTTCCACTTCCACATAGGGTTCCGGCACACGCTGAACTTCTATTTCACCTTTGGCTTCCAATTCAAAAAGTGATTCTCGGTAATCTTCAGTGGGTGGTTTTCCTTTGCGGATAAATTCCCGCTTTGAAGCTTTTGGTGGAGATGCTGTTGCTATACTCATAGTAACTCCCTATTAATCTTCCAAAACATTTTCAAAATCGTCAATATCATAACCGTGCTCTTCAAGCAGCTCTTCCATTACTTCTTCCAGGATCATAAAAATTCCTTCATCAATATTTTCGATCATTTCAAGATTTCCAGTCAATTTCCAAATCATATAAAGTTCCAACCGTGTTTTTTCTGAAACATCCCAGGCCAGCTCAGTTGTGTGCATGGTTTCCGGGGGAACTGCTCTACGCCACACGTCCAAATTATCAGAGACATCCTTGACATCCGGTCCCCAGTCCGGGAAAAAATCGGGCTGGAGCATGTCCGGTGCTACCTGTGTTCCTGTGGACATAATCTTATAAATGATTCGGCTGTAGGCTTGCAGTGCTTTTTTTGCAGATGACAGACCGTGGTTTACCGCCACTTCACGCATGATGGTGATTATTGCTCCTGGATTATTCTCTCTGGGACAGCGAGTACAGGAAAAACACTGTGAACAATCCCACACAGAATCGTTCAATAGTTCGTAAAAAGTATCCACATCTTCCCGACCCATAACCTGCGCAAAAACTCGGGGACTGAAATCATAAAACCGTGCTGATGGACACGCAGCTACACAAATACCGCACTCATAACACCCGTACATTACTGATTTCCATCGCAAATCATCTTTTACCTCCTGGAAAAGCTTTTGCTTTTCTTCATACGGCACGTCCTGATATTTTGCGTCTTTATAGATCGACATATAAATTTCTAATTATTTGATTGAACCAATTCCAAAAGATTGTTTTCTCCAGAATATCAGATCGCTATCTATCAACCTTCAAATCCCTCACAATGTTTACAGTCACCAATTTCTTTTTCAGCCATATAAGAATCAAATCCGGAAATGGCATCATCACCGCTCACCAGGTCACCACTATTTTCATCAAAGTTGCTTGGCTGTATTCGAACGATCCATCCCTGTTTATATGGACTTCTGTTTAAAATTGTGGCATCATTTTCCACCTCTCTGTTTGCAGCAACAATTTCACCTGCAAAGGGGGTTTTAACCGGTCCAACCCATTTCCCGCTTTCAACTGTTGCAACACTTTTACCAGCTTTAACATATTTGCCCACTTTTTTTGGTCGGCAGTGAATAATATTTCCTGCCATGGATTGGGCAATATCTGTCATACCAAGATCTAAAGTTCCATCCTCATTCTTTTGTATCCATACGTTAAAATCCACGTGGTATAAAAGACTATCCGGTAACATACAATTCTTTAATTCAGCCATTTCCCCTCATTATTTATATTTAATAGGTTAAAACCAGTTCACTATCCAGACCCACATCAGTCATATATGCAGCGCCCACAACACCATCACACTCTTCAATAAGATCATCTTCTGTCATGTCGTGTAACTGCAAAGCAGCAGAACAAACTCTCATCTCCACATCTGCTTCTTTTGCATCTTGAATGAAGTCCATAATCGATTTGCCACCTTCTTTAGCAAAAAGATTATCGGGAACCCCTTTTTTCATGAGGAGAACACCGTCAATCTGGAAAATCATCTCCGCTTCATTGTCCATGGCAGCTGCGATATTTGCCATGTAAAAGGGTGTAGCACAGCGCTGGGGTGTTTCCGGACCTGAAGTGACAAATATGGTTACTTTACCTTCATCAGCCATTGGGTTTCTTTCTCTTTTTATACGTTAAATAAATAATTGAATATCCGATTCTGCGGCAAATTCCAAAAATGTGGCTGCACCGCCGATATCTACACCATCCACAAAATCATCTTTTTCAAAACCAAATACATCCATGGTCATCTGGCATCCGATTAACTTTACGTCCGTTTCAAGACAGATGTCCCGTAGCTCTTCAATGGTTGCTACACCTTTATTTTTAAAGGTCTGTTTCATAAGAGATGTTGCCACAGTTTCGAAACCAGGTACATTTCCCATTAGTAGATTTGGCATGGGCCACTCAAAATTTTGAAAACCTTTCGGGCCAAAGGGCATCTTCATAGGCATCGCCGGGTTAGTCGCTGGAGCAACTTTGGCTTTAATGTCTTTTTTCAATAGGGTTAATCCATAAAAAGTAAAAAAGACAGCAACTTCCATTTCCATTGCCGCAGCGGTCGAAGCCAAAATAAATGGTGGATAGGCCCAGTCTAAGGTTCCCTTAGAGGCAATAAGGGCCATTTTTTTAGGTTCGCTCATAATTAACTTCCCATCTGAAATGGATATTTATTTTTATGATGATATATCAGGTCTTTTTGATATAGAAAATGTAAATATCACCTACTTCAGAATGAGTAATTAGCTCATTTCCTGTTCGTCTGGTCCACGCATTAACATCATTAACAGATCCTGGATCTGTCGCTTCCATCTTTAATATCTGGCCTGATTCCATGGTGTCCATTTGTTTTTTTGTTTTGAGAATGGGCAATGGACAGCTAAGCCCTTTACAATCTAATACTTGCTCATGTGCCATTTCGTTCATACTACTTCCTCTCCAGTTTCTATTTTACTAAATTCAATATCCCACTTACCTGAATCTAGCTTGGACTGAACATCACTCATGCAGTCAAGAATTTTGATAATAAAATTATTTGCCAATGAATAGAAATAACAGGTCCCCTCCTGGCGATAAGTGACAATATCCCTGTCATACATTACTTTAAGATGCTGGCTCGTTATTGGTTGAAGTAAATTAAATTCCTTTTGAATTTGTCCAACGGTTTTTTCTCCATCTTCCAAAAATTCCACAATTTTGATACGGTCCGGATGACCCAGAGTTTTTAGGATACGGGCCGCAGTTTGAATAAATTCCGGTGAAATATATGTTGTTTTTACAGCCATCCCATTGGAATATAGTAAATTTGCTATATAAAATAAATACTATGTTTTATCCTTTTTTTAATTGAGGGCATACCATGTTTAAAGGATCTGCATTCATCTTAATTGGAGGTAAAAGTGAACGGTTTAATTCACCAAAATGGAAAGCAGTTATTGGTGGGGACTCAGTTCTGAATCGGTTATGGAATGTGTGCAGTAACTTTGAGAATCGCTTTGTCGTTGGCAAAGAAAAACCGGAGAACTTGAATAAATTATTTATTCATGATGAATTTGGATTGCAAGCTCCCATCAACGGATTATACACAGCATTAAAACACACCGAAACAGACTGGAATCTCCTGCTTTCATGTGACTTACCCTTAATGGATGCTAATGTTTTTAAGGTACTTTGGGATGCTAAAACCAATAAATCTAATCTAGTGATTCCTATTATAAATGACCGTTTTCAAGGAACCTGCGCACTTTATCATAAATGTATACTGCCCCTAGTAGAATCTGCTATTGACCGTTCAGAATATAGTCTATTTTCTTTAGCTAATAAAGTAAGTCCAATTAAAATTAATTTTATCAATGATAATCGATTCTGGAACATGAATACAAAAAAAGACTATAAACAAATAATAAAATATGTTTCTAAACAAAACTGATCATCGCCTGTAGACCACTTTACCATTAACAATTGTAAAATGAACATTCACACTGGGGATTAATGCAGGATCAATTTCGCTCAAATCCTGAGACAAGACGGTGAAGTCCGCCATGTATCCCGATTCTATTTTACCAAGGTAGGATTCAGCAAACATACTGTAAGCAGCCCAGCTAGTAATGGAGGCCAAAGCCTGGTCTACTGTCATTCTTTCGTTTGGCTGCCATCCTCCTTTAGGCCACCCGCTGGTGTCTTGTCTTGTTACAGCTGCATATATACCTAATAGTGGATTTGGAATTTCAACTGGAGCATCGGAACCGCCCGGGACAATACTACCTGCCTGCAATAGTGATTGCCATGGATATGCTTCATGAAGTCGATCATCACCTAGACGTTCATCTATCCAATACATATCGCTGGTACAGTGTGTCGCCTGCATAGATGGAATAACACCTAAACCAAAAAATCGTGTCAAGTCATCGCTATGAATAATCTGGGCATGCTCAATCCTATTTCTGGCATTGTGGGTACCAAATTGTTCAAATATATCAAGAGCAATTCGGTTTGCTCTATCACCGATACAATGGATTGCAACTTGAAATCCAGCTGCATTGAATTGGCTTACTTTTTCAGTTATATTTTTTACATCCGTTAAACTTAGCCCCATATTTTGTGGGTCATCTGCATATGGCTCTAAAAGGGCAGCGCCCCGTGAACCCATTGCTCCATCAAAATATATTTTTATGGTCCGGACGGATAATAATTTATCAGTGATATCTGGACCTTTATCTAGAGTTTCCAGATAATCCTCAGGGTTATTATTCAGCATAGAATTCACACGAATTGTCAATTGTTCTTTTGCTATTAATTCTTTTAATATTTGAATTGTTTCTATATCTGTTCCAGCATCATGGATTGCAGTCAATCCAAATTGATTTAATTTTCTGATAGCATTCTTTATCTGTCTGAGTTTATCATCCCTATTATTGGCAGGTATAAAATTGTTAATCAAGTCCATGGCGTTATCAATTAATATCCCGGTTGGATTACCATTGCCATCATGTAGGATTTTACCTCCTTTAGGGTCCTGTGTATTGCGATCTATGCCACAAATGGATAGCACTTTTGAATTCACCCAGGCAGCGTGTCCATCTATCCTTCGCAAATAGATGGGTTGATCATCTGCTACCATATCGAGCATTTTTTTAGTGGGGTATTGTACTTCTTCCCAGTCATTTTGATCCCACCCTCTGCCCAATATCCATCGCTCAGATCCATCATAAACGTTAGAAACAATTTGGTTGATTTCTGCAACACTTTTGGTCCCAACTAAATTAAGTATCTCCATGGCATTACCATATCCAACTAGATGCATATGCGCATCCATAAAACCAGGATACACTACACCCCCTTCTAGGTCTACACTTTTGTCACCGGTCAAATCCTTACCAATTGAAATGATTTTCCCATCGGCGCAGGTAATAGAATTTGCTTTAGGGTAAAGAGGTATGACACAATTATTAAATACGGTTACCTGATTTTGTTTACAACTGATCATAAAAATAATTGAAATTGCAATATATGATTGTTTTACAAGAGCTCCATTTTTCATTGATATATCATAGGGAAATTATATGATTGTTGGATTATGAACAAAACTCCTGAAAAACTCTAATATCCCCCTCCACTTTCCTAGATAGAGAGGAAAAAATATTCCGGTAACTAAAAAATGAAAAACTTAATATTAATAATCTTGCGAGTCTTAAGGTAATAAATACTTTATGGCTTCTTTAGCTGCCTGAGAGAGGGGCCGGTCTTTCCGAATAATGATGCCTGTCTCCCGATAAAAAGGGCCTTCTGTTATTGGTATTGAAACAAGATCTTTATTTCTTATTTCCTGTTGAACAGTATTTTCCGGAAGCAATGAAATACATTCTCCAAGTTCCAAAGATCTTTTTAATGTTTCCACATTAGCATAGTCGTGAACAATATTTACCTCAACATCATGGTCCTTTAAAATTGCATCGATGGCACTTCGAGTAGGAATTTCTTTAATAAAACCAATAAATTTTCTTTTATTTAAATCATTCAAACTGATTTTCTTCTTCTTCGCTAATTCATATTCTGGAGCACAGACACACACTAGTTTTTCTTTTGAACCCTTCTTTATCTCAACTAATGGATGCTGCCAAGGATAGGCGATCATTCCAAAATCACACAGTCCTTTAATAACATCTGAATATATTTTATCAGATCGATTATATTCTATATGGAGATTAATTTGTTTGTATTTTTTCATGAAGGGTTTTAACAATGGTGGTAAATGATAAAATCCAATGGAATATACTGTTTCAATATTAACCGTCTGGGCAATTTCGCCGATGGGGGCATGCATATGGTCCATGGTAAGCTGATATGCATGAAGTATTTGTTTACATCCCTTTAGGAATATTTCACCCTCATGGGTTAAGGCAAATTCACCTTTTCCTCGAATAATTAACTGGTTTCCAAAATATCGTTCCAGAAATGCAATTTGCTGACTCACAGCCGATTGCGTGATAAAGTTAATTTTAGCAGTTTTGGAAAAACTTTTGGTTTCTACTGCATCAGAAAATACTTTAAATAAATCGATATATAATCTTGAACCCTTCATAACTATTAGTTCTGCTAATAGTGTAATTTACTAATATTCCAGCTAATTTTATTGTTTGATTTTTATAGACAGAACCTGAAACATAAATTAAATTAATGGAATAGGCCTCTTCATTTTCTCTCATTTGAGCTAGAGGCTGACCAACAGATATAAAGAGAAATGTCTATTAACATTGAATACAGCAGTATTAAAATATTTTGAGACCTAAAGAACAATCTAATGAGTTCAACATGGTAATATTTTTTAGTATTTTAAAATATTGACAAACTATTCAAGCAATAGAACTATGAAAGTGGCAGGAATAATTCTAGCGGCTGGGGCATCCAGCAGTATGGAGGGGCAAAACAAATTGATTATTAATATTGCAGACAAACCGGTTCTGGTTTGGGTTGTAGAAGCAGCTGTGTCTGCAGGGCTAGATCCTATTATCGTAGTTTCGGGTTACGATGATGCTACCACCGGCAATATAATTGCTGAATTACCGGTAGACATTGTATTCAACAATCGATGGGAGGAAGGCATGTCTACATCTTTTACACCGGCTATAAATATGCTTCCGTCCACAGTGCAAGGTGTTACGATACTTCTGGGAGATATGCCTGCGGTGGATAGTTATATCATAAAAATACTGGACTATCAGTTTGCAGCGAGTGGTGGAAAAAAAATTGTTCATCCTGTTTTCGATGGACAACAGGGGAATCCAGTTGTTTTCCCACGATGCTTCTTTCCTGCACTAACGAAACTGACCGGCGACAGTGGTGCAAAATCAATTTTAAAAAAACATCCAGATACAGTACTGAAAGTAGAAGTGGATTCGCCGTCAATTTTACTCGATATTGATACAGAAGATGATCTGATAAAAATGGAACATTTTCTCATGGAGAAATAGCAGTGTCACTGCAGAAAGATTTGTTTACAATAATGGCACAGCTGAAGGAACAGAATAGAAGTTTTGCTATTGCAACAGTAATTGCTGTACAAGGGTCTTCATCAGCAAAAATCGGCGATAAGGCTGTCTATGATCTGAATGGAAAACGAGTGATGGGTTATATTGGCGGAGGTTGTGTTGAAAGTCGTGTTGGTAAGACCGTGATAGAATCTTTGACTGATAATCAGACAAGGATGGTTGACGTAAACCTGGACAGTGATAACATAGAATTAGGAATACCATGTGGAGGAATAATGACAGTTTTTGTAGAACCTCAAAAAAGTTCACCAACTATTTTGATCAGGGGAATGGGTTGTGTAGTTGAAACAGTAGTGGAATTGGCAAAGATGCTAAATTTTCGTGTGTTAATTCAGACTCCTGAAGAAGAGCAGGAGAGGTACAGCTCAGCGGACAAAATTATTATCGATCCTCTTGAATTGGATGATATTAATGAAAGAGTTGATTTTTTCATTCTGGCTACACATCACAGGGATGATCACAAACAGACACTAGCGGCTCTGGAAGCGAAGATACCATACGTGACGGTAGTTGCGAGCCGGAAAAAGGCGGGATTACTCCTTGACTATCTCAAAAATAACGGGGTAGATGATCAACTACTGGGACGGTTTCATTCCCCTGCCGGGTTGGACTTGGGATCTAAGACTGCAGAAGAGATCGCTCTAAGTATTGTGTCAGATATCGTACGACACCGGAATGGGGGAACTGGTGAATCTATGAGCATCGGGTAATGAACAAACCTATTTACTTCGATAATAACGCAACCACACCACTGGATCCCAAAGTTCTTGAAGTGATGCTTCCTTATTATAATGAAAAGTTTGGCAATGCTTCCAGTGTTCACCATGTCTATGGTAGGGAAGCAAAAGAGGCGGTGGAAAAATCCCGAAAGATTATCGCCTCTGAACTGAACGCTAAACCTAAAGAGATTGTCTTTACCAGCGGTGCCACAGAAGCCATCAATCTTGCCATCAGAGGTGTGAGTGATCAATGGATTGAGAAGGGCCGACATATCGTTACCCAGGTAACGGAGCACAAGGCAGTCCTCGATACATGTAAGTCTATGGAAAAACGTGGTTGGGAGGTAACATATCTAACTGTAGCCTCAGATGGACGTGTAGATCCTCAGCAGGTACTTGATGCAATTCGGGAGGATACGATTCTGGTAAGCATCATGCATACCAACAATGAGATCGGCGTACTTCAACCTATTGCTGAGATTGGCACAATCTGCCGTGCTAGGAACGTCTACTTCCTAGTGGATGCAGCTCAGAGCTTTGCGAAACTGCCGCTCGATGTTGAAACCCTTGGCATTGACTTACTGACGGCAACAGCACATAAGATTTACGGTCCCGCCGGTATCGGGACACTCTATGTTCGGCAGAAGAACCCTAAGGTGGAGCTCACCCCACAAACTGAAGGCGGAGGACATGAGCATGGTTTGCGTTCAGGTACATCGGCGGTACCGCTGATAGTCGGTTTTGGACGAGCAGTAGGGCTATGTGTTGAGAAACGGGAGGAGGAAAACCGACGTATCAGCATTCTACGTGATAAACTTGTTGATGGAATTATAGCAGATCATCCTGATGTTATCCTTAACGGGAGTAAAGAACATCGCCTTCCTCATAACGCCAGCCTCTGTTTCCCAGGGCTTGATGCTGAATCTCTGATAACAAAGATGAAAGATATCGCCTGTTCCACTGGCTCAGCTTGCACCACCATCTCTTTTGATCCGTCACATGTAATTCGTGCTTTAGGCTATGAAATTGAACTGGCTCACTCAACCATCAGATTCAGCTTGGGGAGATTCAATACAGAGGCAGAGGTTTCCACTGCTCTTGAAATAATCAATAAAACAGTATCAGATATGAAAGAAAACTTACCAAGTCGGCGATTAACAAACTAAAAATGATTGTTTAAAAAGATCTCAACTTTTCATTGATTTATCGTTGAAAAACTATATAAATATCAAATTAAGAACAAAATTCAATAAGAATTCAAATGAACACCAGAGTTATTCTGTATCACCAAATTGAAGATGATCTGTGTTCTAGTTTAAGTATTAATCACCTCTATTTTAATCATCTCAAAAATCCAATACTACTCTATTTAGAGCAAATAATTGGCCAGATCAGATACTCTTTTCTTTAATTCACAAAATTGACCTTCCTTAAGAAGAGAAACACAAATTCGTATTCCTTCCTGGGAAGAACCGGTTATACTGAGAGGAATTCCTGCCAAACCAAAAAGAAGCATATTATGAAGAAGTTTATTCCCAGATAAATTTTTCCAGCGAATGGTAAAATAAAATCCATCAGAAATTTCATTTCCTAAATCATCATTATATACCAAATCAAATCCATTGGATAGAAAAATTTTTTTTGCCTTCTTGGATTTATCTTTATATAAGTGCATCTTTTCAAGAAAATTGTAGGTACCAACACAAACCGATTCCAATATAGCAGCAAGTCCGTGCTGTGTACTTTGCGGCACACCTGCTGTAGACGGATAAATACCCCCGTGAACAAATGCATGGCCTAAGATTTCAGTATTAGTATATTTTTTTAAATATGGATATCTCTTTTTACTTAATTCAGGTGATATCACTGTAAAACCAACACGCTGTCCAGCATAAGAAAAAACCTTTGAACTGGATATAATAATGAAATAATTATCTGTGTATCGCGCAACGGTAGGCTGGAAAGGCGGTTTCCCAGGCACACTATAATTACTGCGAAAATCCATACCAAAATATGCAATATCTTCAATACAGACCACATCATATTCCGTTGATAATTTTCCGATTTCTTCCAATTCTTTTTTCTCTAGGCAAACCCAAGCAGGATTGTTTGGGTTTGACCAGAGTATACCGCCAATTTTGCCTGTGGAAAACTTTTCTTTAATTTTCTTTAGCAGTTTATTCCCTCTATAATCATACATATCTATCGATTCTGTTTTTAAGCCTAAAAATTTAGTCTGTAACTTATTAACAGGGAATCCCGGATCAAGGAATAGGATAGTATCTGATTTTTTCATCCTTCGTCCAGCAATAGCCATGCTGATTAAGCAGCCATGCATAGCACCAACTGTGGGAACACAATTTTCTGAAAAAACATTTACATTTAGGAATTTCTTTACAAACAATGCGGCAGCTTTTTTTAGCCTTGGGACACCATCAAATGGAGGATATGTAGATGGCAATTTATGCTGATCTTTTAATACACGAATTTCTTCCTCGGGACCGATCCGTTCTGCCAGGAGACCAGGGACTCCAAACTCCATTCGGATAAACTCCACACCAAAGTGAGTTTCTAACTCATTGACAAGAATACTAAGTTCTCTAATACTAACAGTGCAAAGATCAATTTCATTAAACTGAAGCAATCGATCCAGAACTGCCAACTCCAATGGAAGGGCTACATCATTCATGTTTGCAATTCTCTTTTGCTCATCTTTTTCTCTTCCAAATTCAGTAGAATTACCATAATTAGAACTAAATATATTTTAAACTCATTAAAACACCATTAATGTTTTAATCTCTTGCGTCACTTTCTCTGCATTGGGCAAATAATGTTGTTCTAAAATAGAATTCAACGGAATAGCTGGTACATTCTCAGAACCGATCACCTTAACAGGCGCATCTAGATAGTTAAAACATTTTTCTTGAATTTTTCCAGTTAGTGCCAAGGCAAATGAATTTTCACGGGGCTCCTCCGTTATTACTAAACAGCGACTGTGAATTTTTACGGACTCAATAATTAATTCTTCATCAAGAGGATAAAGGGTGCGAAGGTCAATAATTTCGACTTGACCAGGAAAATTTTTGGCTGCTGTTTTAGCCCAATAAACACCCATCCCATAAGTGATAATTGTAACTGTTTCTCCATTTTGAATTTTGCTCTTATCTGCTGCAATCACAACCCGGGCTTTGCCAAGTGGAAGAATATATTCTCTAGATGGTTCAATACATCGGGCACTTTCCGTACCCTTTATTTTACTCCAATATAATCCTTTATGTTCAAGTATAATAACTGGATTTGGATCATAGTATGCTGCCTTGAAAAGCCCTTTCATATCAGCACTGTTAGAAGGATAAACAATCTTAATCCCTTTGATATTTGTAAGGACAGATTCCACAGATGACGAGTGGTAGGGACCTCCGCTCCCATAGGCACCAATAGGCCCCCTGATTACACAGTTCACCGGCCACTTTCCCCGAGAAAGATAACAGGATCGACTTACTTCCGCAAAGAGTTGGTTGAGCCCTGGCCATATAAAATCTGCAAATTGCACCTCCACTATGGGCTTGCAACCTGAAGCTGACATACCCACTGTACTGCCAATAATAAAAGCTTCCTGGATGGGTGTATTAAATACCCGCTCATCTCCAAAAGTTTCAGCTAGAGTGGACGCTTCTCTGAAAACCCCTCCTAATCGCTTACCTACATCCTGCCCATAAAATAGACATTCATCATGATCTTCCAGAATTTCTTTTAATGCTAACATGGCACAGTCTACCATAATAGCAGGGGAACCATTTTTGGGTTCCCTCTCCCCTTTTTCTTCAGTGATTTTTGTTGGATGAAATACATTTTCCAACAATTCTTCCGGCAAAGGATCACTCGCTCTTAAGGATTTCTTGTAATCTATTTCTACATTATTAACTGCTTGTAATTTAATTTTTTTAATCTGGCTAAGAGTAATTCCATTTTTCTTTAACTGACTCTTAAGAATAGGTAGAGGATCTTTTTTCTCATGTTCAGGTAAATCATCACGATACCATTCCATCCGGACCCCGGATGTATGATGATTGAGAAGAGGAACTTCTGCATGAACAACAAATGGTCTCCGCTCTTCTCTCATCGTATTGATAACCATCTGAATAGAGCTATATGACTGAATAAATTTATCCCCTTCAATTTCAACAATTTCAATTCCACCAAATCCCTTTACATAATCAATAATATCATTTGAACGAATTTCCGTTCCACTGGCTGAAATGTCCCATCCATTATCCTGAATTAGATATAAAATGGGAAACTGCTTCAGCGCTGCCATGTGAAAGGCTTCTGATACTTCCCCCTCTGTTATTGATCCATCTCCCATAGAACAGACAATAATTGGACTTTTTGAATTGTCTGCTAATCTTTGCTTCTCTAAATATTGAACGCCCATGGCAACACCCGTTGTGGGGATTGCTTGCATTCCAGTGGCAGAAGACTGATGGAGTATCTTAGGCATATCATCCCGACGAAGGCTGGGATGAGAATAGTATGATCTTCCACCAGAAAACGGGTCGTCTTTTTTTGCCATTAACTGCAACATAAGTTCATAGGGTGTCATTCCTATACCTAACAGTAGTGCATCGTCCCGGTAATAGGGTGACACCCAATCTTCTGGCCTCAGCTGTATGCCCATGGCAATCTGAACTGCTTCATGTCCTCGAGATGTCGCATGAACATATTTTGAAGTTATATCCTTATTTTTTTCATAAATATCTGTCATGGCTTTTGCCGTACACATAAGCTTATAGGCTTTTTGTAAAACAGCCAAAGAGGGGCTTTGTTTTTTTGAAGCCATTTATCCTTGTTTTAACCGGGCAAGTGTTTCCCGGGTAAAATCTGAAAGCACCCCTTTTCCACTCATAGCAGCTCTTTTCATTAAAAGGATATCCCAGTGGTCCGTTCCTTCCCACATCACCTGCTTTAGACCACGCATGGAGTCGGGATTGGATGATGCAAGTTTCTTAGCCAGGGTCAAAATTGAAGCATCCATTTCTTCAGAAGATTCGTACATCTCTGCAAATAATCCCTTTTCTTTTGCCCACTGTGCAGATTGCCATTCTGTAGCATTGATGGTAAGCTGACTAAAAGCAGCGAGACCGATTTTTCGTTCAATGGGAGGACCTACAACAAAGGGACCAATTCCGATAGAAAGTTCACTGAGCTTAACTGAAGCATATTTTGTCGCGAAACAATAATCGGTCGCAGATGCCATCCCTACACCCCCACCAACAGCTTTTCCCTGAACACGTCCAATAATAAACTTTGGGCATTTCCGGGCAGCGTTAATAAAATTGGCAAACCCTGAAAAAAACTGCTTCCCCTGATTTTCATCTTCAATGGAGATAAGCTCATCAAATGATGCACCAGCACAGAATGCCCTTTCCCCCCAGCTTCGAAGAATGATTACCTTGACTTTATCATTTTCACCTGCTTCGGTAATTGTTTCAGTTAACTGATTAAGAACATGACTAGGAAGAGAATTACTATGAGGATGGAAAAACTCAATGGTTCCAATTCCCTTTTCTATATTGATTTTTACGTATTCTTTCATCTTAGTTTTTTCTAAACTCATAATCTCTCTCAACTAACCAAATTCTTAATTTATAGTGTTTATACCATTTTTCTTTTCCTGAAATTTGTTCTTTTTTATGCAAATTATTATTTTTCCTGATTATTAAGGGCGTTCATATCTTTCTTCAATATCAGTTCTGATAGAAGCGAATACTGCAGAAACATAAGGTGATTTTTGTGCATTTTCTATCATGATTGGTTTCGTTTTTTTATCATAGTTAGAATGGTGGCTAGCATAACCGTCTCATCTTCATCATCATAAACATCCACTAAAAATTTTACAATCCCCTTAGCAATATCATCATTAGAACGTTTTTCCTGATCGATTTTTTCTTTTACTGTAAATCGAACAGCAATGGTCATCCCAGGATATACTGGCTTGGTAAATCGGCATTCATCAATTCCATAGTTCAGCAGGACAGGGCCCTTAGGAGGATCAACAAAGAGACCAGCTGCACGGCTAAGAATATAGTAGCCATGGGCAACACGTTCAGTGAAAATCGTACCATCCAGTGAATTTTCATCCATGTGGGCATAAAATTTATCCCCACTGATTTCAGCAAAGGTTTCAATGTTCTCAAGGGTTACAGTGTGAGTATCCGTATAAACTGTTTCACCTATTTTCAGTTCTTCAAAATATTTACGAAAAACATGGGGGTTTGCCTTCTCTTGCTTCCCTCCAACCTGATACTGGCTGGTAATTTTTGAGATTGTTGTGGGATGACCCTGTATTGCTGTTCGCTGAAGATAGTGCAGAATCCCCCGTTTACCTCCCATCTCCTCACCACCGCCAGCTCTTCCTGGACCTCCATGTGTGAGCAGTGGCATGGGTGATCCATGACCTGTGCTTTCTTTCGCCATCGGGAAAAAAGTATTCCATATTTTCTAATATCCTATTCTCTTTTTGTGGTGAAAAATCGTCAAAATCAGATGTAAATTTCATCTCTAATTTTGATATTAAATTGCTAAGCCAGATTCCAACATCATAAAAAAATTTAGTACATTACATATAAAATAACAAATGGAAGTTGCATGAACTACAATTATAAAGATCTTTCCATCTCAAAATTATCTATCATCGGTGCTGGCCAGATAGGTCCGGATATATGCCTGCATTTCTC
>DASCRE010000024.1:0-3349 GCA_034408645.1 Fidelibacterota bacterium
ATAGCTTTTTCCGATGATATTTGATCTAAATAATATTTAGGAGACATGGCAACATAACATTCACAGGTTCTCCATCGCGCCTTTTCAATCAGTGGGCTGTATCCCATTCTTCGAATCAGTTTATCATATTCAATTATAGCTAATTGATATTCCTCATTTAAAAAATAAGACTCACCTAAATGATACTGAATATTATCACCTATGTCTGTATGGGAAGCTCGAATCGCCAGTGTATTTAATATATCCTGTGCACTGATAAATTTTTCTTTTTCTAACAGGCGGACTGCCTCCTTAAACTGAGAGCTATAGTTATCATCATCCTTAATATTTCCTGCACACCCTACCCAAATTAATGGGAATATTATTATCCAAAATTTATTATAATTCATTTATTTTATTAAAACCTAATTGAAAAAGAAATTCCACCTATCCCGTAATCGGCATATTTATTGTAGATAAGTTTTGCTGAAGTTTCTATTGTTTCTTTATTTCTTGATTTACTTGTGGATGACCACACAGCTTCAAACGCACTAAAGATGTGATTAAACATAACTGCACTAACAGAGTAGGTTGCCATATTTAAATAATTATTACTGTTCTCTCTTTGGTTTAAATAATCATTCTTCAGAGGACTGGATATGATGATCTCAGTTGTATCACCTACATCTTTAAATTGAATAATATAATTCTCCAATATACCATCCCATCCACCGACGAATTGATCATATTTTCCAATATTTTCGTAATAATCCCTATCTTTTATTACTGAAATTGAATCCGGATCATTTTCTGAATCCATATTTAATAGACCTACGATCCAAGTATTATATACACTAGCTGGAGGATCACCTTCAATACCAGGGAGAAGACATTGTTCGTCATCGAAAAAAGATTCTTCTTCCATATATAAACAATCAGATGAAAATAATTGATTATTATAGACAATATCTAAATGGTGTGTACCAATTATTTGCACATCGGTATTCCACTCTTCTCCTAGTTCATTTTTAATTAGTGTTTGTAGAGCACTAGTGTTCGTGAACCAATTATAGAGGCTCCAATGTTCATCAGCAAATTTTTCATAGTCCAATCGTAACTTTTCCGCTTTATTGTTCCACTGGTACCACGCTGAAATTCCAGCAATCTCAATTCCTGCAAATAACACAGGTTTCCACCATGGTGATTTATTATAAATCTGCCCCCAACCTGGAAATATCAAAGATCGAACCAATGACCGGGCTGGATATAAGTGTTCTGATTCAACTGACTCTTCAGGCGTCGTTATATATGTGGTGTCACCAAACCAATAATTTGACTCAAAGCGTCCATCGTAATTATCGAGCAGGTTATCTCCAAAAGTGATGGAAATCCCTAAGAGTGCTGACAATGAAAATTGATACATGTTATAATTCTCCGAAACCACTTAATTGTTAAAACCGAATAAAATTGATAAATAGAACTGATTTTCACCACCGAATTTAAGAGTTTCACCACCAATCTCATTGGTAAATGAATTCAATCCTCTATGAACTTCCATACTAATTGCTGTGGGATAATTGTAAAAGGAAAACCCATTGAACCTGAGTTCAACACCAGCCGATTTTTTCCAATCAATTTCATCTTCCCTCCGCCAGGCATCACCGATACTGTATATACACCCCAGTGAACTATTTTGAAAGGTAAATACACCAATGGGAATGTTATAATTTTTCAATATTGGAATTCTAAGTGAGATAGTTTCAATTCCTTTTATTGTTCCCTCAATACTATAAAATGGATATCCCTTCATCCCCGGGAACCCTCCACCAAAAAAATGGAAAAATGAATCCACTTTAGAATTAGAGAGATAGCCAATAGTTGTATTTGTGGATAGCATCCATCCATCCGTTTTAGGAATTTCAAGATTGTAAGTTCCGTTCAATTCAACTTTTCCTGTATGATTCGGTGAAAACTCCTCTAGTAGAGTTCCTGAATCAGATAGATTCAATCCAGTAATAAAATTATTATGTTCATAACTTAAGTGTAGTTCTAGGTTAAATCCAGACGATGGAAGATATCCAAACCCTGCTCTCCGCTTTAAGCTCTTTGTATTCCAATAAATACCCGCAGTTAATCCACGGAAATAATCATATGCAGCGCCCCCTTGAAGATTTTCAAGGGGGATAGTCCTTTTGAAAAAAGCCCTATATCTTTGCCATGTTACATAAGATTCAATAGAATGAACACCTTTAATAGGAATTTTTGTTCCAAATCTGAATTGGATCATTCGAAATTTTAAATCATCTTCATAGTTATAAATATCAGCAGTTTTTTCATATTTATTCCTTGTTAGATAAAATACCTCTGCAAACAGTGTTGGATAAAATCGCTTAAACTCTAATGAGAAATGTAAATCTATATCTCTATCAATATTTAATGAGGCACCACCAAAAATAGATAACCTATCTAAAATTTCACTGGAATAAAAATAAAACCCCGGTTTTATGGTTTTATAGTCACTCATTATTTTGGGGAGGATAAACATTGGAGGAAACTGGTCTGTGTATCTTTGTTTCTCTCCAGAGATTCCAATTTCAATTGGAGGAGCTAACGTCAACAATCTATCCCTCAAGATAGGAGGGTCAGTTTCGTACATAGAATCTAAAAGCGCAATAGAATATTTACCATTCTCAAACAGTGAATAAAGAATTTGCCCCCTTGAATTAACATCAGGCATGAACGCACCACCGGTTACATTAGTGATAAATTTCTTTTCATCAGGTTCCTGAGTAACAGAGACTAAATTAAATATCCCGGTTTTATCATCTGAATAAATCAAATTGTTATGATTTTGTACAACAGACCTCTCATCCCACGGATTTGAGATCATTTTGCTTAATCTATCAGCGTTAATATCATAATAACCAATGTCCCGAAAATGATTAAACGTATAATCAAAAACAATCCGCTCATCTTTATTATTATAATAAAGAGAATGAATGATTCTCATATCCGTAAACTCACTAATCTTTGTTGTATTTTTTGAATTGAGATTCAATATATAAATATTTTGGAGACCCCCAAACGTAGCAATGTATGCTATAGTAGTATCCGAAATAAATATCGGAGAAAATCCTCTGGAATCATGTGTCAGCCTTGACTCCTCTTTCGCATTGAAGTCATATTGATATAGATCAAAATATCTTGAGCCATTTTTATTAGGATATTTTGATTTTTTTGAATAAAATATTTTAGATCCATCTGCATTCCATGCTGCCTTGCTTTGTACTCCATTGGCTATCAGCGTGTCTTTATTAGTATGCAAATTATACAGGTAGAGTGAGGTTTGACTAAAAAAATCACTTTTCTT
>DASCRE010000025.1:0-23412 GCA_034408645.1 Fidelibacterota bacterium
AATTTGATTTCAACAGCCAGATCAACAAATACAATCTTATCAAAATTGGTATTGAATATCAGATCCACAGCCTTAAACTGGACAGTTATGCTCTTATGGATTCTTCTGAAAATGACCAGATGTTTACACCTGTCATACCAGTTTTAGGCGATACGATAGACCTGTCCGGGAATCAGATTAAACAATCTGAAAATCCGCTTCGATTTTCAGAAAGTATCCCTTCCTGGGTCACCCATTATCATCCTAATCGCTCCTATTACCTTAATGCTCCAAAAGAATTTTCTGCCTACATTCAAGATAAGATCGAATATGGAGACATGATTGTAAATGTGGGACTGCGTTACGATTATTTTGACCCCAATTCATGGGTACCTATGAACTCTCATGAACCTTATATCCAGAATCCCAGGAATCCGCGTTTAGACTCTCTATCTGTTGAAGAACGGCTGAACATTGACTGGGGTAGTTATTCACATTATAACGTAGATGATGATACTAATGATACAACCTGGGTAAGATACAGTGATTTTGGTGGATTCATTGACAATGAGGGCCTTAAAAAACAAAAAGGTTGGTATAAAAAAACAGCTGTGAAGTCTCAATTTAGTCCTAGGCTTGGAATTGCTTATCCTATTTCAGACAGAGGTGTGATCCATTTCAGCTATGGAATGTTTTACCAGATACCGCAGTTTGAACTGCTGTACTCTAATCCCGGCTATAAAATGCCGGAAACCAGCGGAAAATTTGGTATTTACGGAGACCCGGACTTGGAACCTCAAAAAACCACCAGCTACGAATTAGGTCTCCAACAAGAAATAACCCGTGATCTGAAAATTGAGGTAACCGGTTATTTTCGCGATGTACGGAATTGGGTATCTACAGGAATTCCCATTGATCTTGGTGGCGGTGCATCCTACTTTACATATGTGAACAAGGATTATTCAAATGTACGAGGCGTTATCATCACAGTGGATAAACAATTCGGTAATTATTATGGTTGGCATGTGGATTACACCTTTCAAAATGCTGAAGGGTCTAACTCTAATCCAGATGAAGAATTCGGTTCCATTTTGGATAACAGTGAACCAAGACGATCCATCATCCCCTTGAACTGGGACCAAAGGCATACATTGAATGCGTCCACCTACACCAGCTTTCGTGGTTGGGGAGGTCATATTCTCATTCAGTATGGCAGTGGATATCCATATACTCCTTTTTACACAAGTTCATCTCTTCAGGGACAAACCCTGGCCAATGTCCTTATCCAAAACAGTCGCCGAAAACAACCAACCATTAATTTTGATTTAAAACTATTCAAGAACATAAAGATTGAAAATTTTGCAAATGGTCGCGTTTATCTCACTATTAATAATTTGTTTGATACAAGAAACGAAATTACTATTTGGGGAGATACAGGAAGATCCAGCGGTACTGCTGAACAGACTCTTGCTGAAGAGAATGATGATGGGAATCCCCTGAGACCCAATACCATATCTGATTATTACAACCATCCTGAGTGGTATTCTAATCCACGGAATATACAACTTGGACTTCAGATATCATTATGAGAAAGATTACCAAATTAATATATATTATGTGGTTTTCTTTTGCTTTAGGACAATCTGAGGCTAGCAATCATATCCCTTCTGATGAACGTGGTGACCCAAATTACAGGCGTGATACAAACATTGATATCAACAGGGTCAGAGCAACTGTATTTAATTACGGCATTACCGGCAGAACAGGAGCTGATCCATCACAATACCCTTTTGAATGGCCCGTAAACTCAGGGAAAATGTATATTGCAATGACCGCTTTAGCTGTTGGAGCAGAAGTAGCAAATGAAGATTCGACACTCAAGCCTTTGGTAACCATCCCTTTTCGTTCTGATCAAAGTGGAAATTCAAAAGCATGGCAGCCTGTGCCATCATACCTGAATCCCGACTCTGAAAACCTTTCCAAGAGTGATGATGAAGATACCTGGCCGATGGAATGGCCTGACAAAATGGGTGATGAGACTGACCCGGGCTGGTCCGGATCATGGAATGGATACTTTGGCAAAAATCAATTCAACGCTGAGCAGGAAATATACTATAAGATTTCTGATGACCGCAATTTTGAATCAGGAACTACTTACATTCCAGATACCACTGACCTCGACCGACAGGGAGCAGGACTTTTGACAGGTGTACGAATCATGGAATGGAATCAGATTCTTATCGAGGATGTGGTATTTATTCTTCACGAAGTAAAAAATGATGGGACAAAAGACTTAGACAAGGTTGCATTTTCTCTATGGCTTGCTGACCTAGTCGGTGGAGATGGGGACTCATCAGATGATACCCCCGATTTTGACCTTATCTATGATGTGGCCTGGTCAATGGATGCTGATGGAATTGGGAATTTAGCTTTCGGGGGGGATCCCGTGGGGGTGGCTGCTACATCCTTTATTGAAACTCCCGGGAACAATATAGACAGAATTGATAATGATGGGGATGGGGAAAGCAATGGCCCCATAATAACTGAGGAAATGATCACAGGAGAAGAGCTTGGAAATGCTATTGATGATAATGGGAATGGACTAATTGATGAAAACATGACCCATATTCCTTTTGGTGATCAAGTCGGGGTAACCTATGCTGACAGAATAGACAACAATGGAAATGCTGAAGAATATAGTCCGGTTGTTAAACAGGGTATGATAGATTCTGCTGGAGGAACTTGGGGAATTTGGCCTCCAACATTTACTATAATTGACTCAGTTGCAACTATAATCCCTGGAGAATTGATTTGTGATGATTATACAGGACTAAATGATGATGATTGTAATGACCAAATTGAAGGGGATTATTGTAATGATGGAAATAATATTTGTGAAATGGTAGGGGAACAAATTGTTTTTATTTATTTCGAAAAAAAAATAATCCATCTTATCGGTTTAGGGGATGAAAATATCGAAAAAGCATTTGCAGATGGTATCGATAATAATGAAAGTGAAGATTATCCTTTTGGAACAGGTGCAGAATTTGATTCACCTGTAATTGATAGTTCTATTGTACTTTTAGCGGGAGATGACCCATATAAACGATTTGCCGTACCAGGAACAGATATCATTTTGTATGATGTAGGTTGGGAAGATCTCGGTTTACGCTATGCTGATGGAATTGATAATGATGGTGATGGTGCTATTGATGAAGGAATTGATGAGGGCATCGATGAGATGATTGATGAATCTCGGGACGACTTTATTGATAATGATTATGATTGGGATTGGACTAAGGATGATGTGGGATTATATGGAGATGGATCAGGAGGAACTAATGCAGGTTCCTATGATCAAAAACCCACATCAGGTTCTGGGTCTGGATTCCCAGGAGAACCTAATATTGATAAGACCGATGTATCAGAATCAGATCAAATGGGATTGACATCAGTAGGATATGATCCAGCCGGTTCCATCCCTATAAATACCAGTACAACTATGTGGAATTCGTATATGAAACCAGGAAATTATTGGGATGGCGTAATCGTCTCTCCAGACAATGATCTATTTGTCACATCCGGTTATTTCCCCCTAAAATCAGGACAAACGGAGAGAATTTCCATGGCTATCTGCTTAGGGAATGATCAATCGGACGCCCTGAGAAATAAAACCAATGCCCAAACAGCCTATGATTTTGATTATCGATTTGCTAAATCACCCAATCCTCCAAATGTTACCGTAGTTCCAGGAGACGGGAAAGTGACGCTCTACTGGGATAGTAGCGCTGAAAATTCCTATGATGCATTCATGGATGAGATCGGGGGAGACCCTTATGATTTTGAAGGATATAAAATTTATCGCGCCACGGATTGGGAGTTCAACGATGCCTATAAAATTACCGATGGAGATGGGAATCCCACCTTCTTTAAACCATATGAACAAAACGGACAACCTGCAAGATGGGATAAGATTGACGGAAGAACAGGATGGCATCACTTAGATCTGAACGGTGCACAATTCTATCTTGGAGATGATACAGGACTCCAACATTCGTATGTGGATCATGATGTGGTGAATGGACAAACCTATTATTATGCTGTAGTTGCTTACGATTTTGGAGGAGATGAAACTAATAATATCATCCCCAGTGATTCACCTATGAGGATCAGACTAAACTCTCTAACAGGAGGCCTTGAGATGGGCCCTAACGTGGTAGAAGCCCTCCCTACACAACCTTCTTCCGGATATATCCCAGGTCACATCGAAGATAATTTTATTAACCATATAAGCGGAACATCTACTGGAAGTGTCTTTTATGAAGTAATTAATCCGGCACAAATAATTGATGAACAAAATTATCGCATTACATTTACGGATACTCTTCTGCCTAAGAATCCTGACAATATGCAATCTTATGATACTCTTACAACACAGTTTTGGTATTTAGAAAATATCATAACAGGTGACACTTTGGTAAAACCTGAATTTCTTATTATTGATTCTCTTTATACCTTCGAACCCTTTATCGATTTGGGTAATGGTATTTGGGACGCGGGAGAACCTCTTGTTGATATTGACAATGACGGTGTATGGGATGATGCAGAACAATATGAGGTTATGGATGGAAATATCATTCAATTCACTGATGAAAATGGTAATGGTGTATGGGATGATGCGGAACAATTCACAGACTTGGGTAATGGTATTTGGGATCCAGCTGAAGAGGGTGATACATATATTGATCTTGATGGAAATGAAATTTGCGGATTAAATGATACTGATGAAAATGGTGATGGATTTTGTGATGGAGAGGGATGTTCTGATACTAACGGTAACGGAGAATGTGATCCTGATGACTATGTGTATTGGCAACAAATATATGATGGAATTTGCAATTGCCCAGAGCCTTATAACGATTTAAATGACAATGGATTATTTGAACCATTGAATGATTTAAATGGTAATAATCAACCAGATCCTGAAGAAGAGTATATAGACCTAAACGAAAATGGAACATGGGATGCTATCATACTTGAAACAATCGTTGATACGGTAATTTATTTGAATCCGCTCCCTGAACATAACGACTACCTGGTCACAGATGGTTTTCGCGTTCAATTTCAAAATGAAGATAATATCTCCTTTGATGAAGAATCCTCATTTTGGGGTTTAAATACCACTATAAATTCAGATTTAATTTGTGATGATTATACGGGAATTAATGATTTTGATTGTATCGATCAGAATGACGGAGAATATTGTAATGATGGTAATAATATTTGCATAATTGACAGCCTTGACTCTCTTTGGAATTTTGATGTCAGAACGTATGTGAGCAGCCAAGGGCAAGGGGCAGCTCTTCCAAATGATTACAGGATTATATTCCTTGAGGAGCAAACATACGAAAGTGAATGTTATTGTTTTTCAAGTGTTGGGGGAGACCCTTGTGCGTTAGACATCCCAACATTATGTCAAACAACTTATTTTTCTTCAAAACCCACTAACTTTAAAATCCAAAAACAAGTGTCCAACCCCGAAAACGAAAATATGATATGGGAAGATATCCCTTTTGCTTTTGGAGATTTTTCCCCATATGATTCCACCGATTTCCTGTCTTATCCTGATGGAATTTTTAATGCTGACTGGCGAGAACAGGACTGGATTATCTTTCTCGACCATACAGATGAGAATGGAGAACCATCCGCAAGTTGGCTATTCAGGCTTGCTTACCCGGGTAGTAATGCTCCTCAGTCTTTATGTTGTAATGAACCAGGAAGTGGTGACTCAGCTTTTGTGTTTATCAAGAAACCAATCTTAAAAGAGGATATATATGAATTTACAACAATAGCATCCAGAATTGAACCTATAAAAGCAAATCAAGATAGATGGGAATCAAATATAAAAGTGGTTCCCAACCCTTATTTTTCCGCATCTGCATTCGAGCAGAAAAATACGTTTTCCTCCGGGCGGGGTCCCCGGGAAATTCAGTTTCGAAACCTTCCTTCTGAATGCACCATCCGCATCTACAATATTGCTGGAGAACTTGTGCGTGATATCCATCATGATCACTCAGGTTCTATAGAAAATGGATCTGAGTCCTGGGATCTCCTCTCCAGGGATAATCTCAGCGTTTCTTATGGAATGTACATCTATCATGTGGATGCACCGGAACTTGGTGAACATGTGGGAAAATTTGCTATTATTAAATAGACCATGAAAATATCTAAACTACTTCTCTTTTTTATTCTTCTTTCACTGGTATTTTCGGTAGATAAATCTGGTACCACTGCCGCTAAATTTCTTTCCATAAATATTGGTGCACGTGCTGTGAGCATGGGTGGAGCCTTTACCGCAGTGGCAAATGATGCATCTGCCATGTACTGGAACGCAGCCGCCCTGCCACGACTAAAAAAAATTCAGTTTTATATTAATCATTCTAACTGGGTCGCTGATATCTCGCATGATTATATCGGCCTTGTTTTTCCTATGAAAAATAGTCAGGCTATAGGATTTAGTATTACGTCCACAACCATGGATGAAATGGAGATAACTCGATATGGGGATGAAAATACAGGCGAAACATTCAAAGCTGATAACTATGCATTGGGCATCTCATACGGACTAAATCTGACTGACCGATTTTCAATCGGGTTCAATGGGAAACTCATAAGAGAAAGTATTGCAAATTCTTCGGCTAATGGTTATGCTTTTGATGTTGGAACATTGTTTGATACTCCCTACGGTTTCAGACTGGGGACAAGTATCACCAATTTCGGACCGAAAATGAAAATGACAGGGGATGACCTGCTTATCCCTGCAGATTTAGATCCAAATCAAGAAGGAAACAATGAAAGCACCACGGCACATCTTTCTACAGATAAATTTGATCTGCCTTTACTGTTGAGGATTGGTGTATCAAGTACACATGAATTCAATCAACTATCCTTTACTTGGTCTTTAGATGCAAATCATCCAAGTGATAACGACAGCTACATTAATGCAGGTATAGAGGTTAGCATTTTCAATGGCCTGTTAGTGTTTCGGGGAGGCGAACGGTTTCTTGCCTTTAACAAAGAAACTCATAGGGAACCTCAATTTTCCCTTGGGATTGGGTTCAGCCCACAATTAAATCTCCTGAATAATATTCATATTGACTATGCCTATGAATCCATGAGATATCTTGGCTTCACACACCAATTTTGTATTGGTATTTTATTGTAATTTCAACCTGTTTCACAAATATTCTACATATTTGTATAGTTGACAGTTTTAAATATTTAGAAGTAAATTAGTAACTCATTGATGATGCACTAGTATAATTATTAAAAAATTAATTAACAAAGGAATATATTATGTTACATTTAATAAAAAATCTATCTCTGCTTTTATTTGTCCCACTCATCCTCTTTGGTCAGGTTGACTATAACACAGAAATTCAGCCAATCTTTGATAATAATTGTACTGGATGTCACCCAAGCTCCGGAGGCTTAAATTTATCTTCATATTCTAATCTTATGGAAGGTGGAAATAGCGGTGATGTTATTATTCCAGGTGATCATGATTCAAGTATATTATATGATCTAATAACACGCCCAGAATCAGAACAAGGTGATATGCCCCCTTCCGGAAGTTTGTCTCAAAATGAAATTGATTTAATTGCACAATGGATTGATGAAGGGGCCTTGGAAGTCCCTGCCAGCAATGATGTGGTTATAACATTCCAAGTAGATATGACCTATCAGAACGTTTCAGAACTTGGTGTCCATATTACAGGCAGCTTCCAGGGATGGGATCCAAGTACAAGTGAATGTGTTTTGCTCGGAGATAATATTTACGCCACTACGTTTACCCTTACCCCCAGTGATAATCACGAATACAAATTTATTAATGGAAATGCGTGGGGTATGGATGAAAGTGTTCAAAGAAATATTACTGTCCCTGATACGGACACAGTTCTAGAACCTGTTTACTTCAATGATTATGTAGATGTGGGAGGAGATTCTGTTCTTGTTACATTTAATTTAAATACATCAACTGCACCCGGATTCACAGATTCAACTGTAATTGTAATACGGGGAAGTTTTAATGAGTGGGCAGGCAATGATTGGCAATTACTTAACACAGAGGGAGATTATTGGTCCCTTACAAGCCCATCACAAGTTGAACCTGGGAACTATGAGTATAAATATATTATGGTGGACGAATTTGGTGACCATTGGGAATCGTCAGAAAATCGTTCTCTCCTCGTAGATGGTTTATCCGATTTGGATTTACCACTGAATTATTATGATGCAACCGAAGCTCCGTTTACTCAAACGGACTCACTGGATGTATGGTTTCGTGTCAGTACAGCAGGAATCCTTGGTTACAGCGGTAATGTCATGTATATCGCGGGTGATATGAATGCCTGGATTGGTGAGCCTCTTATCCAGGAAGATGAAAATTCAGAATTTTGGTCAGGACAATATTCATTTGCTGACACAGGTGCAGTCTTCTACAAATTTCAACATGGTGAAGGAGGATGGGAATCTATCAGTGATAGGACCGCAACTGTTTCAGGAGATACAACCCTCGCATGGGTTTACTTCAATAATGAACCGCCCTCTGACGAGGAGACAATCAGCGCTGAGGTTACATTAACCTGTGTGATTGAAAATGATGTTTATAATGATGTTAGGATCAAAGGACAGTTTAATAGTTGGACTATGGAAAATATGACAAATGATGGTGAAGGAAACTGGACGTATACTACAGAACTATTGGGACCCGCTTCATACGAATGGGGAGCAGTGTCCTGTACACCGGAGTCCTGTGACCCAGGTGAAGGTGATTGGCTTCCTGCCTATGCAGGTTATGAATCATTTGTAAATCCAACAGTTGAAATTTTGGCAGACGGTTCTGTAACTGGAGATCTCTCTTTTACGGTTCCATACCTTGGAGAAATTATAACGAACACGATCATTTTTTCGGTTGATATGACTGAATGGTTGGATGAACCGGGATCCACAGGGATACCTCTCTTCAGTGTCGAACGGGGAGATTCTATGCAGGTTAGGGGTGCATTTAATGGCTGGGGTGATTCAAATCCCGATATAAGTGTGATGGTGAGGGAACCCGGCACAAATATATTTACTCTTCCTGTATCTGTACCCAATTATCAAGGAGCAACTATTGAATACAAATACTATATAAAGCATAGTCAGCAATCCATATCTCATCTCGAAGGTATTTATGGTCCTCTTCCCGGTGGCTGGGATAATTCCGGATGGGAAGATTCTCCACAGTATGGTGGCGGAAACCGTACATTTACCATGACCATGAATAATGGGAGTGTCCAGCAACTACCCACAGCGGGATATTATGATCTCCCTGTTGGTGCTGTGGTACCAGAGGGAGAGACAGTCACCCTTACGTTTACCGTAGATATGACCAATGCCGTGGATGATGGATTTGTATCCGGAGATCCTGTAAGTCTTAATCTCAAAGATAGGTGGATGCACTATATAGGAGGGATGCCACATGGAACAGATGGGACTCATCATTCTGCTACAGATAATGGTGATGATACTTATACAGTTTCTATTTCATTAAACGGTCCGATTCCCTGGCATATGATCTATGCATGGGAATTTGAGAACTCTGAAACAGGGCTATTACAAGAAGGAGGGGGATTTGGCTTTGGTCGTTTCCGGGCACGATATTTTCACCAAGATTCTGAGCAGGGCTGTTCCTGGACAGATTACACCTTTCCTTTGGACGAATGGAAAAAAGACCCACCATTATTTGTTGAAGAATGGGATCCAAATAATATTTGTTCAGGTACTGCGTTTAGTGCTATGGTAAATTACCTATCAGGCTGGAATTTGGTGAGCCTGCCCGTGGGTGTATTTGATGCAACATATTCTTCTATTTATCCAGACGCCGTTCCTGGCACTCTCTACGGTTTTAATGGCACCTATGTCCCTGGGACTGTACTTGAAAATGGTGATGGATACTGGCTCTTTTTTGATGCGGAAGGCTCTAACAGTGTGAGCGGAAGCCCCATCGATCAGGTTACTATTTCCCTCTCTGAAGGATGGAATCTCATGGGAAGCCTCTCTTCAGCATTTGAATCATCTTCCATTAATGACCCCGAAGGGATTGTTGTTTCTGGGTCTATCTACGGTTTTGAAGGAACCTATCAGTCCACTACAACTCTTCAACCTGGAAAAGGATACTGGATCAACGCTTCTGCGAATGGACAGGTTACACTAAACAGCGATGGTACCTCACGGATCAAACCTTTTGCTGACCGCACTGCAGACGCCAACGTCATCAGATTTAATGGTATCCCCCTCTACTTTGGAATTACCATACCTGAAAATGAGTTGCAGAGTTATGAATTACCTCCCAAACCACCTTCCGGGGCGTTTGATGTACGATTCAATGGAAACATGAAAGTAATGCAGGAAGAAGGACAAATTACTCTTTCAAATCCCACAGAAACACTTACTGTATCTTATGAAATAAAGCATGAAACGGGTTCTGTGTGGGTTCTTGTTTCCAATAATGGGAATGAATATCCCCTTCATCATTCAGGGACTTTCCAAAATGTAGAAAATAGTTCTGGGTTTATTTTGAAAAAAGAATCATCTCTCCCAACTGAGTATGCGTTGTCCCAAAACTTCCCCAATCCCTTCAATCCAACAACTACTATCGCATATTCAATCCCTGAAAATAGTGAAGTAAAGCTGACTATTTATAATCTCACCGGACGGCGAATCATCGATCTTGTTCAGGGTCAGATCAATGCAGGTATTTACTCTGTGAATTGGGACGGGATAAATGATACTGGACACCCTGTGTCAAGTGGGCTCTATCTTTACACAATAGAAACTGACAATTTCAGGGCAATGAAAAAAATGATTTATATGAAATAAAATATATCTGATTTATTCAGGAGGCAATGCGGAAAATATTTGTGCTACTCCCTAACAATTTTGTATTGCCTCCATATTAATTTCCAATTCCCTGATTTTATTCATTAACTTTTTATGCTCTCTTTTTCTGCCCCTCTTAAGCACACCGTTGGCATAAATAATATATTTTTTAACCAACATTCTTTCAACCAAATATTTCTGTTTGAAATCTAATATTTTATTCAGTCTTAATTTCTCAAGAGTTTGAATTCTATATCTTTCTATTCCTTCGGGTACTTTTGATAGTTGGTTTTTGTGTCCGCCATACTTAATTATGAGTGGTTCATTTAAATAAAGAACGGGATATTTTGCTGTGATTCTAAGCCAGAGATCATAATCCTCGCATACTTTTAACTCTTCATCAAAATACCCAACATCTTCTAATAGAGATCTGTGTATTAAAGATGATGAAGGAGAAATCCGGCACATATCTAAACAGTTATCAAATATCATCCCGCCATACTTTTGATGTTTTTTCCCCTGATTCACTCGAACACCATTTCGAACCCAGATTTCGTCTGTATGGCAAAACAGGATATTGGGATTTTTCAATAAAAGATTAACTTGCTTTTCAAGTTTATCTTCCAACCATTCATCATCAGAATCTAAAAGAGAAATCCAATCTGTCTGTGCATGTTGTATCCCTATATTTCTTGCAGAACTTACTCCACAATTTGATTGGGAAATTAATTTAACAGATGAATGATGTAATTTGAGCCATTCATCTGTATCATCAGTTGATCCATCATCCACTACAATAATTTCGACTGGTTTGAAATTTTGATTTAAGACAGAGTTAATGGCACGGTTTAATGTATGCCTTCGATTGTAAGTCGGTATAATGACCGAAATATTGAGATAATTATTCAAATAATTTTAACGGATACGCTCCAGCATTAATTAATTTTTGAATTTCCCCCATCACGTAAGATTTATCCTCTTTGTAGGTCACACCAAACCAGCTTGAGTTGCTCCTTAATATATGAACCTGTTCCCTCTCACTTTTAATAAGGTCATTGACAACAGATGGGATAAGAAATTCACTTTTAAGTTCAGTGCCGTTTTCATTTAAAAATTCTACAAACATATCTTTCAAATAATCAAATAAAACCGGGGTAAAGCCCCACATGTTCATAGATACAGGCTCCGTTCCATCCAATACAATATCTCTGTCTGATGAAATGCCTTTCTGTGTTTTCTGAAGATTTTCTGTTTCGATTACGGTATCAAGTTTTCCTCCCTTCACTGTACAAAGCCCCCGGGTAACACCACCAAATATGGATAATGTCTTATCTAGTTGAAATACTACCATACTGAATTGATCCGCCCCTTCTCTGTAGTAATCTGACACCACTTTAAACGATTCCCTGCCATAATAATCGTCACCGTTGATTACCACGAAAGGTCCACTAATAAAGTCCAAAGCAGATAATATTGCATGTCCCGTTCCCCAGGGTTTTTTACGTCCCTCTGGGCATGTAAATCCATAAGGGAGTGATTGGAGTTCTTGAAATGCAAACTCGACCTGAATCATACCAGCATATTTATCAGAAATCCTTTCCTTAAATTCTTTTTCAAATTCCCGACGGATTATAAAAACAACTTTATTAAATCCCGATTCAACAGCATCGTAAACTGAATAATCTATAATGGTCTCACCATTTGGGCCTATTGCATCCAGTTGTTTAAGCCCTCCATAGCGGGAACCCATGCCCGCTGCCATGACTAGAAGTGTGATATCATTCATAAAATAATAAATCTATTAACGCTAAAATTAATCAATTTTTGTTCCCACTTCAGAATGTATTATATAGGCTTCCCCTCCAGTTTCTTTAATTGCTTCTACAACCTTTTCTGGATTTTGAGGAACATACGCAAACATACATCCGCCCCCACCTGAACCATTAATCTTTCCTCCCAATGCCCCCGCATTCATGGCTGCATCCAGCATCATTTCAATCTTATAAGTGCTGACTTCTAGCACGTCCCTTAGGATTGTATGATGGGCAGATAATAGATGACCAATCTTTTTATGGTCTGGGTCAGCTTTTTTAAGTTCCGGCAGGGCCTGTCTTAAAAGGTCCCTATTTTGAATTGTTCCAAATAATAATGCGGTTTCATCTGCGTGTAAACTGTACTGATTAATTTCATCTAATTCAATCAAATGTAACCTGAATTCTGGGTCCTGTAACTGTATTTTCTCTACAATTGTCAATCGAGAATCTCGGCAGCGCTGAAGAATTCCCATTGTATCCTTCTGCTCACAGGAATCTCCCAGTACGAACGTACCCAAATTTGGTTTCATTGACTCAATCAAAATTTTAGGTTCAAACTCCAAATAAATCAGGTTCCCAATTGCCGTGGAGTATTGGTCCATCATCCCTCCAGGCTCATTGAATTCCACTACTTCCGCCATGTAAGCTAATGAGCCAATTTTTTGCTGGTCCCATTCTATTGGTTTATCTGCAACTTGTGATAAAAAATGAATCCAACTCACCATAATCGCAGATGAACTACCTGTCCCGGCTTTCACAGGAATATCACTGGTGACTTCACATTCAAAACCGTTAGAGAATGTAAGCCCTTCATCCAAACATACCTTGACACCACTTTTGTAATAATCCCGTGGTTTTGTGTATGTCAGGTCATCCAACGAAAAAGATTCTACTTCATTCAAATCCAGTTTATTAATAATGCATTTCCTATCCAAACGACTCTCTCCAATAAACCGTGCTCGAAGTGATATGGCAATAGGAATTACAGGCAATCCAAGATAATCCTGATGCTCACCGAAGAGACAAATTCGACCGGGAGTGCTTATTTCCATGTTTTAAATAACCCATATGAGGCAGATATTCCCAATCCGAAAATTAGAAGACTAGAACTAATTTCACCATAGATCAATTGCCCAACACCTAAAAGAAATCCATACACAGCAACACAACCAAATACCATACATAGAATACCTTTAGGAACCGGCCAGGGCTCCGCTGAAACACCATCAGAATATTTTGTCCACCCGGGTCCACCGGGATTTACTTTCTTAACAAATTTTCTGAGTGTTTCGTCATCATCCGGCGGGGTGAAATAAGTTGCTAGAATCCATACACATGTGGTGAGGACCGCACTAATGACTATTTTCTGCCAACTTTCCAATCCAACATTAACAAAATTGAAATAAAAAGCAATAATAAGCGAACTCACCATAGCTACAATTTCTGTATAAGCATTGATTCGCCACCAGAACCAGCGAAGAATATAGATCATTCCGGTACCAGCACCAATCATGAGTAATAGTGTAAATGCCTGCCCAGCACTGGTGAGCAAGAGACCTAGCCCGCCACCCAAAACAATGGAAACCACTGTAAAAATTCTCCCTGAAGTGACAAGCTGTTTTTCTGATGCATCAGGCATGATAAAGCGATGATAGAAATCATTCACAAGATAGCTTGCACCCAGATTTAGCTGTGTAGAAATAGTGCTCATAAATGCAGCAATTAGTGAAGCAGCAACAAGACCAAGAATCCCTGAAGGAAGCAATGTGAGCATGGCCGGATAGGCCACATCATGCCCCAATTTATCAGCAGGTAAATTTGGAAAAGCTTTTTGAATATCTGCTAATTCAGGAAATATTATTAGCGATGACAGAGCAATCAGAATCCATGGCCAGGGACGCAGGGCATAATGAGCCACATTAAATAAAAAAGTGGCGCCAACAGCATTGGATTCATCTTTGGCAGAGAACATGCGCTGGGCTATATATCCACCTCCCCCTGGCTCAGCTCCGGGATAATAACTGGCCCACCATTGTACTGCCAGGGGAACCAGTAAAATTGGAATCCACACATCGGGATTGGAAAAATCCGGGAATAGAACAAGTTTATCTGATACATTCTCATGGTTAATAAGGTTAGATAATCCACCTATTTCGGGCAGCCCCAGTATATAAAACATTCCCCATATCGAGCCAATCATAGCTAGTATAAATTGGACAAAGTCTGTGATAATGACTGCTGTGAGTCCTCCTAGTGCTGAGTAGGCCAAAGTAATAGAACCGGCAATTGTGAGTGTCATCCATCCGGGCCAGCCCAAAACGATTTCACCAAATTTTACTGCAGCGAGACTTACTGCACCCATAACAAGTGTATTGAACACCAATCCCAAATATAATGCACGAAACCCTCGCAAAAATGCCGCAGCCTGACCGCTGTAGCGTAATTCATAAAATTCAATATCGGTGAGGACTCCAGAGCGCCTCCAGAGTTTGGAATAAACAAAAACTGTCAACATACCGGTTAAAAGAAACGCCCACCAGGTCCAGTTTCCTGAAACACCATTCCGCCGTACAAGGTCCGTTACCAAGTTTGGTGTATCGGTGGAAAATGTGGTGGCCACCATACTAACTCCCAACAGCCACCATGGCATATTACGCCCAGCCAGGAAAAAGGATTTGGTGTCTTTTCCTGCCTGTTTTGATGCCCAGATGCCAACTGCTAAAGTAATTACGAAATAAGCACAAATGATAAGCCAATCTATGACTGAAAGAATCATGACTGATCACTAAGTCCAAATATTGGTTGATTCGTTTTCCATTTTCCGCGGGTGAAATCGGGGATTTTCACAGAAGTACTATTCAGTCGAATTGATTTTTCCGACAAAGGACAAATGACACTCATACTAACGGAATCGTATACATCAATGGGTGGTAATGTGTTTCGTTTTAAGGATTCTATAAACGCCCGAAGAATGAAAAAATCCATCCCACCGTGACCAGATCCTGCAGCCTGGTCTTCAAACCGTTTCCAGAGTGGATGATCGTATTTTTTTAAATATTCTTCATCCGGTTCCCAGCGATGTTCTTCAGTACTTATTCCCTCAATATAAATTGAATTATTATCTTTCATCCAGATTCCCTGTGTGCCCTGAACTCGAAAATTCAAACTATATGGCCGTGGAGAATTCGTATCATGGCTCAACAGGATGGTTTGTCCGTTGGCGCATTTGATAACTGTAGATACGATGTCACCCAGTTTGAATTTCACATTGGTATTGGGATGATCTTTCCCACCCTTTTCAACAATATACTTGTGTAGTCCTCGGCTTTGTGTCGCCGTAGAAGTGAGATGGACCATCCGGTTTCCACGATTAATATCAAGCATTGTACTTACAGGACCAAGTCCATGAGTCGGATATAGATCACCATTTCGATCAATGGAATGCTGCGTACGCCACTTAGCTTCAGAATATCCATTTTCGCCAAATTCTACCCCGCCGCCATATGGTTGTTTCCCATCATTAAATTTCACATGACGCAGGTCATGCTGGTAGCCGCCCTGACAATGGAGTAGCTCACCAAACAATCCCTTGCGCACCATATTGAGCACTGCCATTACATCTCTGCGGTAACAAACATTTTCCATAATCATGCAATGTTTTCCTGTCCTTTCGGATGTATTTACAAGATCCCAGCAATCTTTCACAGTAAGGGCTGCCGGAACTTCTGTCCCTACATGAATTCCATGCTTCATGGATGCAATGGCCATGGGGTGGTGCCATTCCCAGGGAGTTGCAATGTACACACCATCCATATCCTCATTTTTCAGCATATTGCGGAAATCCTCATCTCCTTTTTTGTACACACGAGGTTTTGGTTTACCGGCATTTTTTAGAATCTTCAAAGCACTATCGATCATTCCATCATCAATATCACAAATGGCAGGTATATCAATTTCAGGATATTTTGCAGCAAGCCACAATACCCATTGACCTCGCATCCCTGTACCAATGAATCCCATATTAATCCGTTCGTTCATCACGGGAGATGAAAATAATGAGTGTGGCATCAAGGTTGCGGCCACACCAGCAGTAGTAGTAGTTTTAATAAAATCACGTCTTTTCATAATTACATTCCTTTTATTACTTCATTTAATATTGAAGCTAAATCATTGGCATTTTTTCTTGTAAATACCATGGGTGGTTTATCATAAGACAAACTCAGGGATGGTCCTAAATGTTTGCTGCGTAAATCTTTTATTGCTTTATGATTTAGCATATTCCACTAATTCATTAGACCAATTATACAGATCTTCCTTTTGCATTTTGATTAAGAAATCCCACGCTTGATCTTCTGAAATGGATAGATATTTATTTTCAGGGAATAATTGTTTGCGATACGCTGCCATGGTAACAGTTATACACAATCGCATACAAACTATGTAGATTACAGCCAACAATTCATTATTGGTCAAAGGGAATTTCTCATGAAATCCCTTTAATACTTGAGCAATTGGTTCCAGAGGTTCTTCCTTGTCTAGAGATACGTAGGCCATACACACGGCTGGTTCGCATGCAATATAAGAGTACACCATATCGCCAAAATCAATAATACCACACGCATTACCTTGATCATTTATCAATATATTATGATCATTACCATCATTGTGAATCACAGCTTTCCTCAGCTTGTAATCATTCGAGAGAATATTTTCTTCGAAAAGATCAATGAAATGATGGATGATTTCTTCTCCATCAGAGATATAATGTATATGAGATTTTATAAAATCAATGTGGATAACATCCCAAGGAAAATCACGATAAGCAGCAGGATGATCGAATCTGGACATTGTCTTATGCAGACACCCCAGGAATGATCCCAATTGATAAAGCATGGAATTATTTTGAAATATATCTTTTAAAATTTGTCCAGGCAAATATTCAACCAATCGAAGATAAAACCTTGTTTCTTCTTTATCAATTGTAATTATCTGGCTACCAGTTTTTCCTGTAACAACCATAGGTACCTTTAGTGCAGAGTCAAATTTATGAATGAACTGGGTACATTCATTTTGCATTTCGATTACATCTTTTCTCTCATCAGAATTAGATATCTTTAAAGCATATTTCTTTTGATTATTACTACATAGAAAGTTTTGGTCCCGATCACTGGGCAAAGAACTAATATCGGTGATCAAATCATAATGATTTTGAACGATTGCTGCCGCTTCATTGTTGGAAAATTTAGGAGGAGTCGTGTTAAATACTGACAAATTAATTTTTACCACAAATTATTAATGGAAAGTAAAACAGATTAAAATGCTTATTAGTCAAACAGAATCATTCCCCATAATTTGTTCTATTTCGGAAATATTTTTAGGGATATCATAACTGAGACAGTCACATCCGTCATTTGTGATTAAAACATCATCCTCAATACGAATTCCTCCAAAATCACGAAATGAGTTCAATGAAGAATAATTAACAAATTCTTTGTGCCTACCTTTTTGTTCCCACTGATCAATTAGAGCGGGAATAAAATAAATTCCTGGCTCCACAGTAATTACATTTCCACATTGCAGCGTCTTCCCAAGACGTAAATAAGATAATCCAAATTGCGAATCCCTTAATATTTCAGAATCATATCCAACATTGTCTTCTCCCAGTGCTTCCATATCATGAACGTCTAATCCTAACATGTGCCCTAGACCGTGAGGAAAAAATAAAGCGTGGGCACCTGAACGAATTGCATCTTCTGTATTTCCTTTCATGATACCCATTGATTTTAATCCTTCAATACATATCTTTGATGCTAATAAGTGCATATCTCGGTATTTCACACCAGTAGAAAGAGTTCGTATAACATCTACCTGCATTTTTAAAACGATTTCATAAATGGCTCTTTGTTCCAATAAAAACCTTCCGGTAACAGGATATGTACGAGTAATATCAGTGGCATAATGTTCTCTAGATTCTACACCACCATCATGCAGTAAAAGTTGACCATCCTGAAGAATCCCCTCATAAAATTGATTATGTAATATTTCTCCTCTGACTGTAAAAATACTTGGATAAGCTAATCTCATCCCTGTTGAATGGACCAAACTCATTAATTCGCCAACAATTTCCTGTTCAGTTTTTCCAAATTTTGTGTTTATCATTGCCATTTCATGCATAGATTTTGTGACAACCATTGCATTTTTTATTTCATCCACTTCCAGTTCCGATTTTATAGATCGCTGTGAAATCACTGATTTAATTAAATCTGCTGAAATATAGTTTTCCCATTTTCCCCCACCGAATATTTCAGATAATATCTGTTTGTTGTGGTACCTATATTGAGGAAGGATGTGTAATATCTCATCTTGTGATAAAATAAGATCTATGTCCTTTTGAAAATTATTATGATTTGATATTTGATCTATGTGTGCCAATTTTGCCAATTCATTCAGGGTTTTTGACTGTCCACACCAGATTATATCATTAACTGATTGATTGGATCCATAAAGCGTGGCGGAGTTCTCATAGGTATTGATGAGTAGATTTAAATTGGGAAAATCTATGCCGCAATAGTAAAGAAAAGAGCTGTCTTGAACAAATGGATAATAATTACTTTGGTAGTTCATAGGAACTTCATTATTCCCACAAAAAAGGATGAATCCATCCTTTAGAGATTTCACTAATTCGTTTCGTCTTTTTAAATATATTTGAGAATCAAACATAATTACTCATATCCTTTAATTGTCTCTACAATTATTGAACAAATATATCGTGAATAATTTTGCTTAAGTCTATTGATATATTGATATCAATTGACAACTTTATTCACTTTCGTTCTAGACAATAAATATTCATAAATCTCAATACACTCAGAATAAATGGACTCCCACTTTTTTGGTATATCTTTTTCATTTTGAGACAACGGCACAAAACTTGATGATTGCTCAACATTTTTATACCAATATTTTGACCATACTCCATCTGTATCCTTTTGTCCCGGTTTCCAGGATAACATAGAGTCATAAAAATCAATATTGAAACTACCACACAAGGTTTTTAATGAATCCTTTGGATCTTTTATGATTTTCTGAACATCAATAACTGGAGGGAAATCATCCGTAAATTGACAAATCCAATCATATATATATTTTTGTTGATGATATCCTAATTGAGTGGAAGAACTCAATTTAAACTTTTTACCAAAAGACATTATGACATCTTTAGGATGACGAATTAAAAAACAATTTTCCAGAGATTTAATCCATTCATAATCCATGTCTTCTGTTAGATGGTGTGCCATATGCTTTTGATACCACACCGTCTTGTTGTTTGGTATTTCACTACAAAGCCATTTTGTTACCTCGCGCCAGTTAGTATTCTGGGATTGAATGATTTCTTCCCTACCTGGATGCTGCATTCCAGTTATATTAAGAAAATGCCCGTATAATGGCTCATCTGTCACATAAGTGTCAGGACGATTCCCAAATGATCGCATGAGAGCTGTAGAAATATTTCTTGGTCCTGACCACATGGCAATTCTGACTCCTCCCATTTTACTAAGATGGATATAATATCTCTATCTTATTTTTATATAAATTAAATAAAGTCTCCGTCATTGGTCCACGTTTTTCATCTCCAATCTTTTTACCATCTATATTCACTACAGGGATAACCCCAGCAAATGTTCCTGTCACAAATGCTTCATCAGCATTTATTATATCATCTACTGAAAAGTTCTTTTCAAAAATGGGGATGTTATTTTCTTTACATAGTTGAATGATAGCACCTCGCGTTACCCCAGGGAGACAATACTCACCTGTAGAGGTCCATACTTCTTTCCCCTTTACTATAAAAAAATTTGTGGAGTTACATGTAGATACATATCCATTAACATCGTTCATGAGTCCTTCATCAGCACCCTTCTTATCCGCTTCTATGCATGCAAAAATACAATTCAACTTACTGAGAGTGTTCAATCGTGGATCCTGTGTATCTGCTGTCCCTCTACGAGTTGAAACTGTAACTATTCTAATACCTTTATTATTGATAACCTTATCAGCTTTTTTATACTCAGGAATAATCACAATAGTTGATTCCCCAATATTTGCATTAGGATGCTGGTAGGGAGTTTTTTTCAATCCTCTGGATACAATGAGTCGAATGTGAACATCTGTGATCATTCTATTTGCATCTAAAACTGAAATTAAGAGCGATTTAATTCTGTCCTTTGACATCCCAATATCTATATCCAAAGAAGATGCTCCATGAAAAAGCCTGTCAAGATGTTCCTGAATAAATACAAGATGTTTATTGTGAAAACGAATCCCCTCCCACACCCCATCGCCCAATAGAAAACCACTATCGAAGACCGATATTTTTGCTTTATCTTTAGGGAGTATTTCTCCATTTACATAAATTAATATTTGATCATTTCGATTGTCCTGAAGGTATTTATGAGTGCTCATTCACTTATTTTAATAAAACAACTTTTTGTGTATTGTGATATTTTCCCGCTGTCAGACAAACAAAATAAATCCCCGCAGATTCACCGGAAGCATCCCATATAATTTTATGTGACCCTTTTAATTTATGTCCTATTACCAATTCTTTTATTTTTTTCCCTAGCATATCATAAATAACTAGGGAGATATCAACATCAAATGGCAACACATAAAAAATTGTTGTTACTGGATTGAAGGGATTGGGAAAAGCAGGATGTATTACATAACCTTCAGGTTGTGAATTTTCCTCTGACCTTATTAATCTGTATTTTGATACACCTCCCGGTAATTCTATTCTGCCATTATCACTAATATTATAACCATATCCAGTTTCATCAAACAACTTCCACACCTCATTATTTTTTACTTCAAATTCAATTCGAATAAAATCAGAATTTGTCACCACATTCAATTCATCGGAATCACCACATAATCTTGAATTGTTGGAATATCTGACATCAAATAAACTAGCCGATTCTCCCACTGGAGGTGCAGGGGGTACTGGTGGCAAACTGAACTTTTGTTTTTCACTTTCAGATACCTTAGTTCCAAAATATAAAATTCTTGGTTCAACCTCTATCCCCAATGGGATTACCCTAAGTGTGTTGGCTTGTTTTTCCAATACATGTTGTAATCCATTGGCTCTGTTTACTAGACCCGTGTTCATTGTTATATCTCCAGCTGAGGATGCATTTACCCAATATCCTTCACCTGGTTCCAAATATCCTACATTTACATAGGTACCATTAAACCCATAAAATGTGCCTGAAACAATGATTCCTTCCGGATCGGAAATGGATGAAACAGAAATAGCGTTGGAAATACTTCCAATAAGATTCCATCCCTCCACCAGTGACACTGTTAAGCTTGTGATAGGATTTCCAGATACTGTGTGGGTTCCATTCTCATCAAAAAAGAGCCAATACCCGTTCCCGGAATTTAGATTAACAGTTGAATAATAAGTTCCATCAAAACCGTACATAGTTCCCTCTACAGCATCTGGATAAACAACTGAATATTCAGAGTCCTGGACTTCCAGAGGGAGAGAAATCAAGTTCCACCCGGAAAGTATGGTGACATCCACATCTTCATTTCCTCCAGAAGACCAGTTTCTATAGTTCGTATAGATTCTCGCAGATGATGCAGGAATAAAATAATTACTGAACAAACCAGAATCTGTTTCCAACTGAGTATCTTGTATAAATTCATACCAAAATCCCCCATAAGGAAAAGGAAGATCTGAAACAGTTTGGTCAAAGTTATTAAAATTCAATACACAGTAAACTGTTTGTCCTAATATATCATCGTGACGTTTAATCCCCACAATTTTCTGTGAGTTATCCAGATAAATGATTTCCAGATTTTCTCCACGAACGACCTCCCAGTTATTTCGCAACCATAGAAGACCCTTATAATAATTATACAGGTCTGCACCTAAAGGGATATCAAGATTTCCCCACTGCAGTGGCTGTGGATCTAGGCTTACAGGTGAGTTTTGTCCAAACTCCTGACCATGATATATCATGGGTGTTCCTGTCCCGGTAAATAGTGCTGCAGCTCCTAATTTTGACTTTTTATATGCCTCTTCCAAATTCATATTGGCATAGGTTAGTGCTTCATAAATAATACGGGTTTCATCATGGCTTACAGTATAATTACATGGCTGAGTGTGTTCTGACCAGTTCTGTGACCACCATTGTAAATGATTCTGTATTTCCCACATGTTTGATGAATATCCCATGAGATTATTGAAGATTGCATGGTGATATGACCAGTCCCACCCAGCATCAAAATCCGAATTGTTAATTTGATAAGGGTTGTCTTCTTCTGCAACTAAAATGATTGACGGATCTATATCATCCAATAAATCAGCATAAAATGATGATCCATTTTCATCTCCTCCCCATCCAATTCCTGCTGTCACATCAAATCTGAATCCATCAGCATGATAATCATAAACATAGGAAAGTAAAACATCAGATATATGCTTCCAGGCACGATATTGCCTGCCATCTGCTTCATGCCAATGCTGAAGTTTATACCCCCATTGAGATTCTTCATTATGAAAATATGGACATTGTGCATAATTGTGGTCTTCATAATCCCAATTGTTCAAAGGCTGATAGAGTTGAAATAATGGAGATGGTCCCCAAAGATGATTGAAAACTACATCAAAAATAACGGAAATACCGTGTTC
>DASCRE010000026.1:0-4608 GCA_034408645.1 Fidelibacterota bacterium
CTTCACTTGGTCATACCTTGGATTTCCCAATACTTTCACCTTTGAAATTGAAGGCGTTCCAATCAACCTTTGTACTTTTTCGTGGTCGGATGTAGTTTCAGAATAAATATGTGATAATGTTCCATACACTGTTCTATAAAAATTTCGTATTACAGGAAATAGTTTTGGTGTATGATTTGAAAAATGCACAGAAAATATGGTTGTAGGAATATTTAATAGATTTGCTATCCAAACTATGTTTGGCCAAACATCATATTCAGCAAAAATGATTTTTTTTGGGCAAATAAGTTTTAAGACTCTTAGCACGGTCCAAGGAAAATCAAAAGGAAGGTATATCTTACAATCAATATGAGGATCTTCAACATTCGTAAAACCCGAGGGTGAAAAAAAAGAGACAATAGATGCAGATGAAGGTTCCACCTCTTTCAACCCTTCCAAAATTGGTTTTAACTGTTCAAACTCGCCATGAGAGGCAGCATGAAACCAATAGATTTTAGCATTGCTTGAAACTCTATTTTTAAATGATAATAATTGAGAATGAGTATTCCCTCTCCCCTTTATTCCTGCCCATAATTTTTTATTAAAAAGGGCACCAACGCACGCTCCACTAAAAAAAACAGGATAAAGCAATAAATTATAAATAATTACCCAAAATATTTTCATTGTACTTAAATCATTTCTTCAATTTGATTTATAATAGTATCCGGTTGAATTCCATTCATACAGTATCTCTCATTTCTATAACAGGGTCTGCTTCCATTTTGGGAACATGGACGGCACCATATATGCGACAATTGGATATTTTTTGACATTGTTTTTGTGACACCCGCACCGGTCTCCCTTGATGTCGGCCCCAGAAACATAACAACAGGAATCCCCAATGCTTCGGCAGCATGAACAAATCCCGTATCACTTCCTATAACAAATTTCGCCTGGGAAATAATGGCAAGAGATTGTCTGAAATCAGTTTTTCCAGCCATATTAATCAACGAGTTATTTCCCGATTCACAATCATTACAGATGACATCCTTTTTACTCCCCAGTAAAATGATTTCAAACTTATTCTCTATAAAATATTTAAATAATTCTAAATATTTTTCTGTTTCCCAAGTCTTATTTTTCCAGCCAGCACCGGGAACACATACAAGATGTTGTTCCCCTTTGATTCCGTTTTTAGATAAAAGCAGTTTTGCCTCTTCCTTTTCATTTTCAGATACAAATAGTGATGTTGATGAATGATTTTTTTGAGATAAAACATCTTTAATAACTGAATGAAATAATTTTAATTGAGAAAAATCATTTTTGAAATCATTTTGATGGAATTCGAATAATTTAAAACGCTTCCAGCGAGGTTTTTTAAGGTAAAAATGGGAGCCTGATTTAATTCTATTTCGAACAATTTTCGACCGAAAAGAATCATGCATATCCACAACCATATCAAAGTTATATTTGTTCAAGTAATTTCCAACTGAGAACAAATTATAAATACTTGTTGACCTCTCTAACGCATGTAATCGATCGATACTAGAATTTCCTTCCAAAAGTGGAGCATATTCTTCCAGTGTCAGGTAGTGTATTTTTGCATTTGGGATTTCCTTTATTAATGATTTTAATGCTGATGTCGTTAAAACGATATCTCCAATAGAGCTGAATCTTATGAATAGAATTTTCAATAAAATTTATTATTAATGTACTCTGGTACTATTGAACTGAGCCAAAGTAATCATAGAATTTTTGTATATTGAATCTCTATAGGTAGATAAGGATTCTATAGCTGATTGGGTATAATAATCAATTTTTTCTTGAGCATAAACAAATCCGTCACCTTTTTTAACTAATTGCATGATTTCAGTAAGAGTATCTTTTGATTTGTGTTTCATCTTCACCAATTTCAAGAGAGTATGGCTTTCAGATTTTGGAAGAGATTGCAAACTATGTATTAGGGGCAAAGTGAGAGTATTCTTCTTAACGTCAATACCACTATCCTTACCGGTATACGATTCATTACCCAAAAGATCAAATAAATCATCCCTGATTTGATATGCCATTCCTAGATTATAACCATATGAACTCATGGATTTGCAATCCTGTTCTGATCTGGAGGTTGTTAGGGCTCCCAGCTCACATCCTGTAGCTATCAGTGAGGCTGTCTTCTGACGAATTAAATCAAAATATATATCTTCAGTTGGATGTCTCTTAAAACGCTGGTCCAATTGTAATATCTCACCGGAACTCATTAATTCAGCCGTTTTAGACATGATCTCCAGAACATCAAAATCCTTGAGTTTTATCATATATATCAACGATTTACTGAGAACAAAATCACCCAAGAGAACTGCCAATTTATTCCCCCAGATCCGATTGATGGAGAGCCATCCTCTTCTTCTCACCGCACCGTCAACTACATCATCATGAATCAGTGTGGCAATATGCAGTAACTCGATCATAGCTGCTGCCTTATAACTGTTGTCTGTAGGCTCCCCGCACACCCTGGCAGACAAAATTGTCAACATAGGGCGTATTCTTTTTCCTTTCTGTCTTATTAAAAAACGACTGATAGTTTGAATTATCCTCACGTCTGAGCATAGTGCATCATTAAATTCTTTTTCGAACAAACGCATATCCATTTTAATACTACCTGAAATTTTTTTCAAAGGTTGTAGCATATATCTCACCTAATAAGTGAGTGTCATAAATCTAAACCTGAACTTAATCTTGGTTTTGCTAGATGAGCTACACCAATACTTATCTCATATATCAAGATGAGCGGAATAGTCATAATAATTAAACTAACAGGGTCAGGAGGAGTAATTATGGCTGATAAAATCATTATACCAATAATTGCATGTTTTCGGTAATACCTTAAAAAGGTTGGGGTAGCAATATCTAATCTGGCCAAAATAAAAATCAATACTGGAAGCTCAAATATTGTTCCACACCCAACCATTAACCACGTAATAAAGCTAAAATAATAATTAATAGAAAAATTATTTTGAATGCCTGTATAGCCCATGGATGTGAAAAAGCTCAGCGAAATAGGAATGAGTATATAATAGGCAAATATAATTCCAGACATAAAAGAAATAAACGTAAATAAGATCAATGGAAATGCGATCTTCCTTTCTTTCAGATGAAGACCAGGGGAAACAAATTCCCATATCTGATATGTAATAAGAGGAAGAGAAATGATACTTCCACAGATAAAGGACAGGCCCCATTTTATCATAAACATCCCCTGAATCTGGAGGACCTGTAGGTTTAAATCACTCACACTGTATCCAGGACTAATAAGCAGTGCTATTATTTCATCTATAATTAAAAAAGATAAAATGGACCCACAAAAAATGCCCGATAGGATCTTAATCAATCTCCACCTAAGCTCCTCAAGGTGATCTAGAAATGGCATTTCTAAGGGGCTGTCCCCTTGTTCAGTCATGTAGTTAACAGTAATTGTGCTAGTTCATATGGAGATTTTTTATCCGTATCTATTTTTTTGGTAAACTTATCTAATTCTGATTTCTTACCCTTGGACCAAAAATTTCCTAACAAATTGTCTTTGATTAAGTTATACACTCTATGTTTACACCGATTGATCCTTCTTGATCTAATGATTCCCTTTTCATTTAATTGCTGATAATACGTTTTCAATCCTTCATACAACTCATCAATACCTTCTCCCGAATTCGCTTCGGTTTTCACGATGGGATGATTGATATCATTCATATCCTGATTAAGTTGGACCATTGAAGTGATTAGAGTTTTCAATTGATTCCCTCCAGGACGATCAGATTTATTAATAACATATACATCTGCAATTTCAAGCAAACCTGCCTTCATAAACTGAACCTCATCTCCAGATTCGGGGGACAACACAACAAGAGTAATATCGGCTACGTTTGCAATCTCAATCTCACCCTGACCTACTCCTACTGTCTCAACTAAAATATAATCTTTACCACTTGCTCCAATAATATCAGCCGCGTCCTCTGCCTTTTTAGATAGCCCACCCAGATCTCCTCGTGAACCCATGCTCCGGATGAACACTCTGTTATCATCTGAAAAGGAATTCATTCGGACTCTATCTCCTAATACCGACCCCCCTGTGAATGGGCTCGTAGGATCAATGGCAACCACTCCTACAGATAACCCATCTTTTAAAATCTTTCTAATTAAACTTTCAGTTAGTGTGCTTTTTCCAACCCCTGGTGGACCAGTGATCCCTAACCGTATTGGGGTTAATGTGTCTGGATGGATATCAATGAAAAAAGAATCGGGTATTGACTCCTCATTCTCAACTTTACTTATTATACGGGAAAGGGCAAGATGATCATTGGACTTTATCCTTTGGATAATATCCTGCATGATGAATTAAAAGGGAAATGACACCTATGTAAATTGGCGTGAGAATATTGGAAAATCAATTATTTTCAGTGTTTTCCCTTCTCTCACAATATGATTTTTATCTTCCAACATTTTATAGACTCTCGAAACTGTTTCCCTGCTAGTGCCAGCCATGTTGGCAATATCCTGCTGATAGGGGATGTGTTCTATCGTTACGGTTCCTTCTTTTATTTGCCCCATTTCTTCTGCAAGACGTATCAATACAAG
>DASCRE010000027.1:0-2869 GCA_034408645.1 Fidelibacterota bacterium
TAGAAAAACAAAGTCCACTCGAAGGAAGACGAATAGTAATGATGTTTACGGGAAAGTAGGAGAAAAAATATGCCAAAAATGAAAACCCGCCGAGGTGCCTCAAAACGGTTCAAAGTAACTGGATCAGGCAAACTGAAACGGAATAAAGCAAACCATAGTCATATGCTCATTAGACGAAGTAAGAGTGCAAAAAGAAAAATGCGTCAACCAGGTATCATTTCATCGCAGGACTCTAAAAAGGTTCGTCGAATGATCTGTGAATAAAGGAGTAAAAGTATGCCAAGAGCAAATAGTTCTGTGCCTAGACACAGACGACATCGAAAGGTAGTAAAGCAGGCAAAAGGCTACTATGGTGCCAGGAGTCGCAATTTCAAATCTGCAAAGGAAGCTGTATCCAAAGCTGGTTTATATGCATACAGAGACAGGCGCCAAAAAAAACGTATGTTCCGCAGGTTATGGATTACACGTATAAACGCAGCTACAAGGCTTCATAATATGTCTTATTCATCATTTATTGCTACTCTCAAAGCAAAAGGAATTGAACTAAACAGAAAAGTCATGGCAGATATGGCTATGAATGATCCAGATGCATTTTCAAGGCTCATAGAAAACCTTAAATAAACATGTCATTTGAATCGGAATTGAAGACAATTAAATCTGCCTTCAATTCCGCTTTTACTTCTCCCGGTATCACATCAGATAAGCTAGAATTACTGCGTATTCAATATCTGGGAAGGAAAGGGGAAATTGCTTCGCTTTTCAATAAGCTAGTCCAAATTTCTGATGCAGAAAAACCTTTATTGGGAAAACATATAAATGAACTTAAATACGAATGCCAATCTCTTTATGATAATGTAAAAAAAAGAATTTCAGCTGATATATGTTATGAAGAGAACAAATATGTAGATTATACGCTCCCCGGAATTCCGTATAATATCGGGACATCTCATCCATTGGAAACAATAATGGACGAAATCAAGTCCATTTTTACCTCCATCGGATTTTCGATAGCATACGGTCCAGAGATTGATGATGAGTACCATAATTTTGATGCCTTAAATATTCCCAAGCATCATCCTGCACGTGATATGCAAGATACCTTTTTTATTGATAAAAGCACTGTATTGCGTACTCATACATCTAATGTTCAAATTCATCTTATGGAAATTATGGAGCCTCCTTTAAAATACATTGTACCAGGAAGAGTGTATCGCAATGAAGCAATCAGCTATAAAAGCTATTGTCTTTTTCATCAGATTGAGGGCTTATATATTAACAAGAATGTTACCTTTTCAGAGTTAAAAGGAACATTGGAATATTTTATCCATTCCCTTTTTGGACGTGACACAAAAATCCGATTCAGGCCCAGTTACTTTCCCTTTACTGAACCCAGTGCTGAAGTTGATCTATGGGATGATGAGCGTAATCAATGGATGGAAATATTAGGATGCGGAATGGTAGATCCACAGGTGCTAAATAATGTTGGGTATAATTCGGATCAATGGGATGGTTACGCCTTTGGATTGGGTATTGAGCGTATGGCAATGTTAAAATACAAAATAAATGATATTCGTCTCTTTTATAAGAATGACCTAAGGTTTTTAGAGCAATTCTGATGAAATTTAGCGTTCACTGGATTAGAAAATTTGTAGATATACCTGAATCAACCGCAGAGTTAGCAGACCTTCTAACTATGCTTGGCTTCGAAACAGAAATTCCAGAATCAATTTGGAAAAATAAAAACATCGTTACAGCCCAAATTACACACTGTATTCCTCATCCAAATGCAGATAAACTCAAACTATGTCATGTTCACGATGGAACTGAAGAGAAACAAGTTGTTTGTGGTGCACCAAATGTAAGTGCGGGACTGAATGTGGCCTTTGCCCAAGTAGGAACAGAATTTCCAAATGGAATTAAGATAAAGAAAGTGAAAATTCGAGGAAGTGAAAGCGAAGGAATGATCTGTTCTGAAAAAGAACTTGGTATCTCTGATGAACATGAAGGTATTATGACATTGGATTCAAATATTGATCCCGGACTTCAACTCTCTAAATCTATTTCTCCTTTTCTGGAGACACTTGAAGTAGACATAACTCCAAATCGGCCTGATGCCATGTCCCATTTTGGAATTGCACGAGAAATAGCTACAAAATGTAATAGAACATTAAAAAATATATCTTTCAACACAACAAAAGCAAAATCCGATTTTACGATCGATATCAAATTGAAGAATAATAATTGCTGCCCCAGATATATTACTGGTATAATGAATAATATTAAAATGAGATCATCACCATCCTGGATTGTAGAATCATTAAATTCAGCTGGAATGCGCCCCATTAATATTTTGGTTGATATCTCCAATTATGTTCTGCTTGAAATGGGACATCCTACACATATTTTTGATTTAAAATATTTTCCTAATAATAGTATAACAGTACGAAAAGCAATTTTCGGTGAAAAAATTACTACACTTGATGGTCAGAAATGTGAACTTAATAAAGATCATTTACTTATTACCAATGGAAAAGACCCAGTAGCTCTTGCAGGAATTATGGGAGGAGAAAAATCTGCAGTTTCTGACCAAACTCAATCCGTCCTTATTGAATCAGCATATTTTGATCCTGTAACCATTCGAAAAGGAGCAAAATATCTTGAAATGATTACGGAATCATCAAAACGTTTTGAACGTGGTGCCGATCCGAATGGATGTGTAACAGCTTTCTGGATAATTGTTGACCTAGTAAAGGACCTTTGCGGAGGCGAATTGGTGTCAAATATGACAGACACCTATCCTAAAAAGATATCTCAGCCACAAATACAATTAAGATTACAACGTGTTAACCAACTATCCGGAATACAAATT
>DASCRE010000028.1:0-12520 GCA_034408645.1 Fidelibacterota bacterium
GTCATTCCATCGTATGTATCTTCATTGTTCCAGGTCATACTCTTTTCCTGCCGGTCATGTGCGTTTTTCAGCAGGTTTAATATTTTTATATCCCAGTTCTGAGGATATCCGCCATAGGGTTTGGTTTCCACATTATTCCACCACATTAGTTCCTGGCCTTTGGAAAAGGTCCACGTACTTTTGCATGCCATGGTACATGTTTGGCAGGCAATACAACGGTTGATGTTGAAAACTGCGGCAAATTGTTTTTCTGGATATTTGCCTTCATACGGATAATCCATACTTCGTTTTAGTTGCCAGTTATATACTTTTTTCATTTTTATTAATCCTTTCCTGCATCGAGAATTTTTTGTCCAAGCAAAGAGGGGTTAGTGAAACACAATTCATGACTTCCTGTAGTCTGGACAAGTCTGAAAAGTCCTAATTTTTCCGATAAACGAGGATGCCAAGGAAAGCTTTGAGGCATTGCCGTATCATCAGTGCAGTTTATGTAAGATTTTGGAATTTCTATTTCAGAAGGATTTTTGCTTATTGAAATAGGGTCTTTGAATGTGTTGTATGGGTGTGGGTTAAGCTTGTCATAGGCTACTTTAGCGAGCTCAGCATCAGCATCATTGATGAAAGCCTCTCTCCAGATTGAAAACGGAAGTTCAACCGAGCCATCCGGTTTTTTCAATTTTGTAAATAGATCTATATACATTTGGGGTACCATACTATTTAGACTTTCCCCGTTGTTGGGTACAAACGCGTTCCAATAAATCAATCGATGAATACTGTCTGGAATATTATCGGCAACACCGGTAATAATCATTCCCCCGTAGCTGTGACCCATTAAAATAATGTCTGAAATATTTTTTTCAGTGATGTAGTCAACAATAGACTGAATCGCTTCTTCAAGTCCTACAGACTTGGAGTCGCCTGGCCTATTTCCAGCAACAGTGGGAAGAAAAACATTGTGACCTGATGACCTAATAGATGAAGCCGTATCTTCAAGTAGATCGCCAGTGTGCCATGCGCCATGAATAAGAATATAATTAGCCATTTCTCACCAATACTTTTTTATACGCTTGGCCGATAATTTTATTGACGTTTTTTTCTCCCAATTGGATATAGGCCATGTGCAGACCTCCATAAAATGGATCGGCGAACATTTTCATTAACTCGTCCTGAGTCATGCCCATATCCCGAAATTCTTCAGACATCACCTGTGCCTGATGAACTATATTGCCACCAGGGATCTCCATTACTTTCATTTCAAATGGATCTTCTTTGTCAAAGTCTTTTACCATTCGTCCCACTCCTCTCCTCCAGCTGTTGTCAGGTTTCCAGCTAAGTAATCCTCCATGAATTCATTTTCATTAGCTGGAGTAAAACCAGTTTTAACAACATCTAATTTTCCTTTTCCTTTCAGTCCACCTTTCTCAGCAAATGTAATTTTTACCAAGGTCTCTTTCGGGACCGTGTTTATGGCGTGGTTGTCCGCTTCGTATCCAAATAAAAATCCCATTTTTGCTTTGGCTTTGTGAAATAAACTATCCAGCTGCATCATGGGCATCTGCCAGCCATATGTCACGGATTGATGAGATCCATAGCGATAGCTTGCCTGGTATCCCGTATCTTTAGATTGTGCCCGACCATCCGGTCGCGTTTCATGGGCCAAAACAGATTTTTCTGTAGACATCCATGCACCATGCTTTATCATGATAACATGATATGGATAGGAGGGGTTGTAGCGACAGCGCACCTTCAATCTCGCTACTTTATAAAAAGGATCTTTTACATCAAAATTCCGATAGGGGCGGTTTTGCGGGTCCGCATCCACATAGACATAATCACCATCTTCAATGCCTAAATCTTTGGCCGCATCAGAGTTCATATACATAGTGTGTTCTCCCACACCTGGCTGACGTTTGTCCTGTCGATATGGGTCGCCAAATGGATTGCTCCATATAAAATGCCAATCTGTTGTCGCCCAACTTGAATGGGTTGTATGGCGAGATTTTGGCGTCAAACAGTAAAAAGAAAACCCATCTTCCCACAAAAAGTTTTTGGTTTTTTTCACCTTCTTCCATGGCATTTTCACGTTCCTGACTTGCCGCTCTTCAGCCGATGTGGCATCCAATGGGATTCCATAATCTTCAGGCTGAATAAGTGGGTTGTTCGAAACAATTACATTTGGGAGATACGGAGTTGCCTCTGGTCCTTCCCGATGAACGATGAAGTTTTCTCCATATTCGATAACCTCTGGTTCATCGTTATAAGCCTGCAATCTACCTGTGGGAGTAAAAAAGGGCGTACTCTCCTTGATCTGTTCATAGAAAGGGATCCGCGGATAGGTCCTGAAAAGCATAAGCGCAGAGCCTGGCTCGCCATATTTCCCATCCATGATATCCTTTGTAGTATATCCGTGCGTTGTATTACTACCATCTAACAAGCGATCTATATAAACATCAGTTTTTCCTTCTAACACAAATTTCCAGTATTTCTCAAAACGTTTATCTTTTAGAATTTTTCCCAACTTCTTTGCAACACTCGCCCATATCATTACATCATCCTTTGAATCGAAAACAGGTTTTAGACCTCCATTCCAGATTTGTAAAAATGGATTGGAACATGAACCGGTCAACTCATAGGTTTGCTGTTCTGCCCAACTGTTAGCGGGTAAAACAATATCCGCATATTCGCAGGTAGCTGTCATTTCAATATCCTGGCTAATGATCATTTCCACACCGGGGTTTGTATTTTTCACCATTTCATAATGGTATTTAGCGTTGTTCAATAAATTTACATTGTTGTGCCAAATGGCTTTGGTCGGTGTGGGCATGTGTGTTTCACCAGTAAAGGATTTATTGCCATATTTTGGCGTGTCCACCAACAAAGGGAAATCGCCTACATTCCAATAGGATGGTTCTTCTCCACGGGCATACCCTTTAATTTTTAATTCTTTTGCTCCGGCCTTGGGATCTAGATTTGGTTCAAATGGGTCTTCTGCCACCCAACCTTTGAAACCGGGGCCAACTTTATCCGATCCCTGAAATAGACCCGCTTTATAATTTCCTGCCCAGGTATGGCATCCAGCACCTTTTTTTCCTATGTTTCCAGTTAAAATAATGGGCAAATAACATGCACGGTTATTCTCTACTGCATGAAACCAATGGTTCAATCCTTCACCAATGTGAATTGTCGCTGGTTTTATCGTGGCAAGATCTTCAGCTAATTGCTGGATTAATTCCCTATTGGAATGTGTTATTGCAACCACTGTATCCAGATCGTAATCTTTTAGATGGATATATTTATAAGCCCAGAAGAGGGTGCACACTTCAATTTCATTTCCATTAACGTCTTCCACTGTTCCATTCCAATCCAGTTCAGGATCAATCTTTTTCTTTGTTAAGAGGTCCCCTACATCATCCCGGGTTAGTGATTTAACAGAATTAGATGTCTTATCAAAAATAGTAAAATCACCAATCTTGTCATAATCTTTTTTCTTTAATCCGTGGATCGTATAACTTGGTCCATCTTTAGCTAGCTGGTTTTTATAGTCTTTAATAAAATCTTCCGGCTTCAGGCGTTTCAGGGTGTCTTTTCTTATTAACAATGGAAAATCAGTAAATTCCTTTAGAAATTTTTCATCATGCCAACTCTTGTCAATAATGATCTTTGAAATACCAAGGAGCAATGCAGTATCGGTATTCGGGCGAATGGTGAGCCAGTAGTCTGCTTTGGAAGAAGATGCTCCATATTCCGGAGAAATATTAACAAGCTTTCCACCACGCTCCATTACTTCCGCTGCAAAATGATTATCCGCTCGTTTGTTTTCTACCAAGTTTTTCCCAATTGAAACCAGCAATTTGCTGTAACGCATTTCGTTCATATCAACATCAGATGCTTGTAGCCCGTGAACAAAAGGAAAACCAGGCGCTTGATCCCCGTGCCAGGTATAATTAGACCAGTTTCTGCCCGCTTTTGCATCTTTTCGGCTTACACCACGAACATGATGATCCACCAAAGCCAAGGTATTGCTAAACCTATAAGCACCATATTTTCCGATCACACCTAGAAGTCCCATACCACCACGAAGTTTGATGGTTCGGGTTCCGGCACCTTCCCAGTGAGTAAGCATTTCTTCAGGATATCCCTGTTCTAACAAGCGCTTTTTACCTATATCACCGCTATAGGTTTCAGAAATATTAATAAGACCATTTGCTATATAATTTTCAATCTTATTCCAGGATATTTTGACCAAGGTATCGGTTCCACGGGAATTGAATTTGTATTTATCACGGTTTGCAGGGGTAAGATAAGGGAAACCATCATCTGCCCACTCTTTCCATCCCTTTCTAACCAGCGGATATTTCAAGCGGTAACTGCCATAAATACGACGGTGAAAGGTAAATCCGTTCGAACAACCACGGGGATTCCAGGCATGGGTAGATTGATTTCCGTAAAGATCTTTAATCTTGTGAGAATCATAATTTTGTTCTGTCCGAATCATAACTCCATTTCGATTAAAGCCCCTCATCCGACATTCATGGGTACAGTTTGGTGAACAGATAAAAGTAAAGCTATCATCACACTTATATTGATTACGATATATCTTTTCCCATCCCCGATTGGGATAGTGGGTCAAGGGATTGTCAATATTAGGTATCCCTTTCAAAAAATATGTACTGCCAGGCATAGACCACAGCAGGCCAGCACCCCCTAACCCCATCGTACCAACCTTTAAAAAATCTCGTCGGCTAATTCCTTTACCTGGTCTCTGGTTCCCTGAACTGACATTATTGTTTTTTAAATGGTCTTCTTTCACAAAAAATCTCCTAATTCTTGAGCTCTAATTCATACCATGTCGACACCATCTTTTGTCCATTTCGATCATTTTCGCTACCATCCCAAATGGCAAAAGCAATGGGAATGGATTCACCTTTTTTAATTTTCACTTTTCGTTTGGAATCAGACTTTAACTTTCGAACAAACACCACCTTCCACTTTTGCCCATCCCAAACGCCGCTACCCATTACCTTTTGAGAACTATGAGGCAGGGGTGTCACAGTTTGTGGACCCACAGCAGTCACATTTTCCACTGGAGATGATTTTCCAGCTTCAGAATTAATATTTCCAGCATCTCTTCCGGATAGATAGGCAATATCATTCATTAAAGCAGGATAGCTATCAACATCAGAATCGCTCACCCGATTGGCATACGCTAGCTCGATATCAGAATTAGTTTTTTCATTTGACCGAAACTGCCATTCTGCTTTCCAAAACCATATATCTGTGGGATGCTCCTCTGATCCCATCCCATGAAACCCTTTGGTCCCATCTATAGAAAATTGAATTGCTGCCCCATCTTGAAAATTCTGCACACGATACAGGCTCTCCTCTGATGTTATATCTTTCCACTCTAATTTAATGGCAATGTATTTTGAATTATAGACCGCCTGTACGTCCACCATTTGGTAATTTACATTATCACTTTGCCATAACCGCGAGATTGGTATAGAATAAGAATTCGTTTTATTCCACAGATCTGAGGAGGCATTCAATAATTTATCCGATTTAGTAAACCAGCTCACAGGTAGGGCAGATATTTTGCCGTCTTCAGGAGATCTTATTGTTTTCACAGAAATCTCTGTCTCTAAACTTTTCACATAGTGTACCAGAGACCAGGCAAGTTTATTTTCATCCTTTTTGGGTTTTCCCAATAATTCTGATAGATTACCATAGGCAGGCATGGGGGTGCCGTCCATCCCGCCAACAAACCGTAAATAGAGATTCTGGGGCTGGCCTCCTCCTAAATAAACACCAGATGTGAAGTCTTTTGGAATTATGGGGTAGCCCCGCGAATCCACCAATACTTTTGATGAAGGGCCATCACCTTTTCCTGTTTCACCATGACATTTGTTACACCCTATATCGGTGTAAATTGATTTTCCCAATTTCAATAATTCATCGGTTCGGGAGATTTCATCAGGGACTTGAATTTGAACTGCATTGATGTTGTTAATATTGGCCAAAACTTTTACATAACTAACAATATCTTGCAATTCATGAGGATTTAAAAAATGAAAGGACGGCATAGCGGTCCCAGGCATCCCATTTTTAATAGAAGCAATTAAATCATTATCCGTTGGAGGATTGCCCGCCGGAGTACTCCGGATCTTGAATAAACCACTTGTCAAATCTCTGGGCTTGGGGTACAAAAGATAGGATAATTCACCATCTCCTTTTCCATCCTGCCCATGGCAGGAAAGACAATATTTATTATAGTTCTGCTCTCCTGACATATTTTGACCAAATAGAGAACATACTATTGTTATATTCAAGATTGTCCAAATTAAAGTAAATTTTATTGAATACTTATTCATCATAACTTTCCTCATATATCGATATCACTGTCTATTAATATTTACCTTATTATTCAGTTCTAAATATTACCAGAAAGAGAGTCAACAGGATTGCATGTTCGCATGTTTTTAATAATAATTTTTCCATAAATATATCTATTATAGGATAATAGGACCTCATTGTCTTGTAGTAAGTTATAATAAGATTTCAATTAATAATTATTAAAAATAGTAAAATAAACTATTAGCAGTGCTAATACCTATAAAAGACTCAAGACCAACTTTTAATATAATTAAAATATTTTGTGATATAGCGAAAAGGGTATAGTATGTCAGATTTATGAGTAGAATACAAAACTCATAATTTTTTCTAATCTTTGATACATTTCAATTCACTACGCTCATTGGAAAATAGTGTACGGAGTTGTAATTTTTTGATTACAGATTTAGCCAATTATGTCAAATCCATCTGACCATAGTTTTATGTTTACTTTATTATTAACGAAAAGTTAAAATGAGATTGATTTCAGTTCTATTTTTCATTCTTCTGACTGTCCCACCCATTTTTTCGATAACTGGCTATATCCGCTATGCTGAAACATCATGGTGTATGGACGACTGTTCCATATACTATCTTGAAGATGAATATGGTGAATTTTTTTCCTGGATCACACATTTGGAAGATATTGATATGCTTGATCCTTATATTGACCGCTTTGTTGAGCTTGAAGGTCCAGAGGTGTGGTGTGTTGAATGTGAGGCAATTGATGTAACCACCATTGAAATTTCAGATGACTGTGAGTTCCCCGCTGAGTGTATGGCAGATCCCTGTACCATAGAATCCTGTCCTGAATTCCCTGAAGCAGAATGTATTGCCAATTATTGTGAGGGCTGCTGGGCGGATTTTTATCTGGATGGCGAATGGATGGATTGCAACGTCCAAACCGGCTGTATTGATTTAACCGAAATTGATTTTGGTGACTGTGATATGGTATTAGGTGTTGGCTGGGTTAGTGACAATTGTGAATATATTTCAGGCTGTGATGAGGTGGCAGACGGAATCGATTACTCAAATGCTTTTTTTGATTCAATGGATGAGTGTTTTGAGGTCTGCGAGAACTCGCCACCATCTGAAACTGTTAGTTATAGCATTCAATCAGGATGGAATCTGGTTGGATTACCACTGGGAGTAAATAATTCATCCTACCAAATTCTGTTCCCCAGTGCCATAGAGGGGACACTTTATTCTTTTGAAATCGGATACAATTTGGAGGAATTTTTGAATCCGGGAACAGGATACTGGCTTCGGTTTCCCTCTCCAAGTGCACCAGAAATATCAGGAAATGCAATTTTAGAGATGACCATCCCACTGTCCCAGGGCTGGAATCTCATGTCCGGCATATGCCAACCCTTTGATATAACCAACATTTATGATCCAAATAATATCATCGTAGAAGGTACCTTCTACGGTTTTGAAAACGGATATGCTGAGGTCTCCCAATTAATCCCAGGTAAAAGCTATTGGGTTCGGACAGCTCAATCGGGGGTCATTATAATTAATGAATAGAAAACAGTCTGTTCAATTATAATTCGATATCTGATCTCTTATCATAAGTCATATAAATATCAAATGATACAATTTCGGTAGGTCATTTTTCTGTGAAGATACTCCTCCTGGAACCCTACTGTACCGGTTCCCACCGTTCGTGGGCTAAAGGCTATAAAAAACACAGTAAGCATAACATAACCATCCTGTCCCTTCCCGGAAGATTCTGGAAATGGCGAATGCATGGAGGCGCGGTTACCCTAGCCAAGGAATTTTTAAAACTGCAGGAGTCTTTTGATCTTATTTTGGCAACAGATATGTTGGATCTAACAACATTTTTATCATTAACACGAAGACAAACTTCCGACGTCCCCACAGCTATTTATTTTCATGAAAATCAATTGTCATATCCCTGGTCTCCTGATGACCGTGATATATTAGAAAAAAGGGATAAACACTACGGTTTTATAAATTTTACTTCTGCCCTAACTGCTGACCGAGTTTATTTTAATTCCGAATATCATCGTTCTTCTTTTCTGTCCGAGTTGCCTAATTTATTAAAACATTTTCCAGATTATAATGAATTGGATTCTATCAAAAATATTGAATCCAACAGTTCGGTTCTTTACCTTGGGATGGACCTGAAGCGACTTGACCAACATCAATCAAAAAAAAATGAATCTCCAGTCATTTTATGGAATCACCGCTGGGAATACGACAAAAATCCGAAATCGTTTTTTAACCTACTCACCACATTGATGGAAAATGGATATGATTTCAAGGTTGTTATTTTAGGTGAAAATTTTTCTAAATCTCCAAAGGAATTTCAGGAAAACATAGAAAAACTGGGTGATAGAATCGTTTATTCAGGTTTTGCTGAATCATTTGAGGAGTATGCCTATTGGCTCTGGAAATCTGATCTTCTTCCGGTAACAAATATTCAGGATTTCTTTGGGGCAAGCATCATGGAAGCGGTGTACTGTGGTTGTCACCCGATTCTACCGGTAAGGCTCACTTATCCTGAGTTTTTCCCCTCTGAATATCTTTATCATGATGAGAAAGAACTATATGAAAAAACTGTGTCTGCTCTATCTCAAGTGCAATCAATCAGAGAGGAATCTCTTCGCAATACCGCCGCTGAATATGACTGGGGAATCATGGCATCGAAATATGATTCTATTTTCAATAGCTCTATAAATAAACCAATTGAATAAGCTTTTTCTCATACAAATTATCCTTTTAGGAATTTTACCGTTTTTCAGTTGTGTTAATATAGAATCTCGTGCACCATTAATTTCATTTGAAAACTGGGAGTTTAGACAGGCAGGAACCAAAACGTGGTACCCTGCAGAGGTACCGGGACATGTTCACACTGATTTAATGAAAAATGGATTGATTCCTGATCCGTTTATCGGAACAAACGAATTGGAGGTACAGTGGGTTGAAAATGAAGATTGGGAGTACCTTTCACATTTTCAAATTAATCAATCACAGCTCCACCATGATCGCATTGATCTCACATTTGAAGGACTGGATACCTATGCTGATATTGTTCTAAATGACTCTCTGATTCTTAAAACTGATAATATGTATATCCCTTGGTCGGTGGATGTAAAAAAATATTTAAGGATGGGTGAAAATGTTTTGCAGGTCTATTTTCACTCTCCCGTTTTGTGGGGACAGAAAAAACTGAATATACACCCTCATCTCATCCCCGCATCCAATGAAGCAAAACCTGTAGGACAACAAACCTCCGTTTTTACCAGGAAAGCACAATATCATTATGGATGGGATTGGGGGCCACGGCTGGTTACGTCCGGCATTTGGAGACCGGTAACTTTAGAAGTTTGGAATGGCGCTAAAATTAATGATATTTATTATCACCTGGACTCACTTTCAAAATATTCTGCTGACTATTCCATTGAGCTCTATCTTAAATCTGTTAATGAAATAGATGCTGAATTAACCATCAGAATAGCTGATAAAATATCCAGCCATAGAACATATTTAAAACAAGGTGAAAACAAATTAATAATTCCCCAAAGCATAAAAAATCCCATTTTATGGTGGCCCAATGGTTACGGGGAACAAATGATGTATGATATAGAAATTATTATAACCCAGTCCAACCAGATACTTGACAGAAAAAATGAAAAAATTGGTGTGCGAAAAGTCGAGGTAATTCAAAACCCAGATTCACCTATGTCAAGCTTTTACATCCAAATAAATAATACACCAATTTTTATGAAGGGCGCAAACTACATTCCCGGAGATTTTTTCAATACCCGGGCATCAAATCGCTATCAAGAGGTCATACAAAATGCCCGTGAGGCAAACATGAATATGCTCCGTATTTGGGGCGGTGCTATATATGAAAATGATGAGTTTTACAATCTGTGTGATAAAAACGGAATCCTTATCTGGCAGGATTTCATGTTTGCTTGCTGCATGGTTCCCAGTGGAAAAAATTATATCCATAATATAAAACAGGAGGCAGAATCAAATGTTAAACGGTTGAGAAATCACCCATCTCTTGCGCTGTGGTGCGGAAACAATGAGAGCCTGACCGGGTGGAGGGAGTGGAACTGGCAGGACACATATTCACTGCATGGACAAGATTCCGCTGCTGTATGGGAAACATACGATCATATTTTCCATACGCTGCTCCCTCATGTAGTAGACTCACTTGACCCCGGGAAATTTTACTGGTCCTCGTCTCCATCCTCTGGGAGTGGAATTCTTCAAAACTCCACAAGCGGTGATCAACATGAGTGGGGTGTCTGGTTCGGGCAAATGGCGTTTAAACGTTATAAAGAAAACGCCGGAAGATTTATCAGTGAATATGGACTTCAATCTATCCCGGAAATGAACACAATCCAAAAATTTGATTCAACCATCACAAAATGGACACTGGAAACCAAAGCACTGAACTTTAGGCAGCGCTCAAAAATGCCGTGGATCTCTAAAAACTACACCGGATTTGATATGATGGAGTACTACATCAGCAAGTATTTCTCCTCACCTGAAAACCTTGAAGAATTTATTTATTTAAGTCAGCTGACACAGGCCCTTGGACTGACAAACGCCATTCACGCTCACCGCCGAAACAGACCATACACCATGGGCTCACTGTACTGGCAGATTGACGATGTCTGGCCCACTGTCTCCTGGTCCTCTGTAGATTATTTTGGGAATTGGAAAGCAGCACACTATGGTGTAAAAAAGGCGTTTGCCCCGGTGTTGATCTCACCGGATGTTAAAGATTCTATACTAACAATAACAGTGGTAAACGATAAACTAAAAGGGATATCCGGGACCTTATTCCTGAATCTGTTTACTCTGGATGGTCTAAGGGTTTTCTCTATAGATAGCTTGGTAAATATCAAGGCCAACAGTGCTCTTTCTGTTTATACAGAATCAACAGGGGAACTCCTGTGCGGGCAAAATAAAAACAATGTTTATCTCAGCACTTATCTGGAAACTGGAGACTCAACATTGACAGAGAACATTTTTTATTTTTCAGATCCGAAATATTTGAGATTGAAACCACCAAAATTTTCAACCAGCATAAAACAGAATCAAAATAACTGGATAGTTTCCTTGACCGCTTCCGCCCTTGCTAAAGATGTATATTTATCATTTGACACAGTTATGGGAAAATGGTCTGATAACTATTTTGATCTCCAACCCGGTGCTGAAAAAACTGTAATTTTTACTCCTGAAATTGATCTAAAAACTCTCAATCCAAAACTAAATATCGTATCCCTTGCAGACATTATTGAATAGAACCTTTTTAAAAAATACACTCTCTTTTTTCTTATTCTTTTTAATCTCCTGTTCACCAAAAACTACAGTAACAGATTATGTAGATCCCTTCATCGGAACCGATGGTACGGGACACACATTCCCTGGACCAACAATGCCTTTTGGAATGGTACAACTTTCTCCAGATACCAGAGATGGCGGCTGGGATAATTGCTCCGGATATCATTCCTCTAACTCAACAATTTTAGGTTTCAGCCACACTCATCTATCCGGAACCGGAGCAATGGATTATGGGGATATCCTTATCGTTCCAGCAACAGGGGAACTCCAACTTGATCCCGGGAGTGAAGCTAATCCTGAATCCGGTTATCGTTCCCGTTTTCGTAATGAAACAGAGGTTGCCAAACCGGGGTACTATGCGGTTACTCTGGATGACCATGGCATCCGGGCAGAACTAACAACAACCTCCCGCGTTGGGTTTCATCGTTACACATTTCCAAAAGGGTCCTCACCTCATGTCATTATTGACCTTGTTCATGGGTTGGGCGACAGGCCAATAGAAACGAACCTCAATATCGTTGGTTCAAATAAGGTAACCGGAATGCGTCGTTCAACAGGTTGGGCAAAGGACCAATATATTTATTTCACTGCAGAATTCTCCCAGCCTTTTTCATCTTTCGGAATCTCTGACAGCTCTGGATTTATTGAGGAAAAAAAATCTGGGAGCGGAGCTAAAATAAAAGGGGCATTCTTTTTTGATGAACGGAAAGATCCGCTCTTGATCAAGGTTGCTATTTCAGCAGTGGATATCCCTGGGGCAGAAAAAAATATGAACGCAGAACTCCCCGGTTGGGGCTTTGAT
>DASCRE010000029.1:0-3298 GCA_034408645.1 Fidelibacterota bacterium
GATCTAACCAGACAATCGTGGTTGAATCTAGTTTGAAAGAGGCGATCAAATTTTCTGAAGAAGGGGTAAACCCTGTTTGATCACTCCGATATACATTATACTGTCCAATATCACTTTCAATATTTTTATCCCACTTTAATAAGATTCGACCACTTCCAGGCGAAGCCGTTATTCCAGTTGGCGCACTGGGGGCAATGCCATCAATAACAAGGGCCTTATTATCATCTAAATTTTTCCCGCTTGGAATGCTGAAATCAGTCATTTTATTTCCAGTCGAATCCGTAATTTCATATCCTGTTAATAACAATACTGAATTCACGGATAAATCAGCACTATTGTCCCCGATCTTTACAGTATAAGTAAATGTTGCGGTTGAGTCTGTCGATAAAGAACTGGCACTCAAAGTTTGATCAGTAGATCCAGTTTCTAAAGTCAAATAAACAATTCCATTTGCTGAAAGTGCAACTGGTTCCGAGAATAAAAGGGTAATATTAATATTATCACCTACTTTATATAAACTATCAAGCGAGGTACTTGTAATTGAAGAAATTGTTGGCAACAATTCATCCAAATCTTTTACGATTATGGTTAAAGACTGAGTATCGGTCAATTGGTTTGAACTGTTATCTGTAACAGTAATAACAATTGAATAAGAATTATCAGAATTATTATCAGAAGGGTTTTCATAATCGGGAGCCGTATTAAATGATAAAACACCCGTAGTTGCGTCAATTGTGAATAAGGATTTATCTATACCAGATGAGATCGAATAAGAAAGTGTATCTTCATCAACATCCGCAGCGGTTACCGTTATTACTGTTACACTATTTTCATCCACATAAATAGTTGCCTCATTCAACCCGTCATTGCTCGTAATCTCCGGCTTGCTGTTACCCAGTGCCGCTGTAGTAAAGTTTAAAGTAGTCTTATCAGAAATTCCTGCAAAAGCGTTAGCGGATGTATCTGTAATTGCAGTTGCATCTACCAGCAGATAATAACTTGTATTGAAACCAAAATTAGAACTTGGATTTAGAACTAAGGAACTATCAGATATTGATACATCCGAGGTAACATCAAACACTTGAAACTCTTCATCATTACTTGCTTTTTTAATCGTAATATTTCCATTCCCAGCCTTAATTGGCTCATTAAATGTCAATACTAAATTTGTATTGGCAGAGATATCTGTAGCATCATCCGCTGGATTGGAACTAAGGAGTGAAGGGCCAGTTACATCAATAGTCTTAAAATTAATTTTTGTTGGTTCAATTTGAATATTCGGTTCAGTTTTATCATCTTCAGCCACCACATATAAGTCGTAATTTGTTTCTGAAACAAAACCACTAATTGCAATTGATAACTCCGTATCCGCGACCATAGCGGAACTACCTGAAGTAACCGGGCTCGTCCCACCTGATCCTGTCCCTGCTTTTACTTCACTCGAAGTGGGAGTTGCCGATCCGTCTTCCACTAATACATAATAAACTTTCCCACTTTTATTTGTTTTTACTAATAAATCAGCACTAGAGGATCCAATATTAGTCACCTGTGGATATCCTTCTGAGAAGATTGGGCTGTCAACATTTTGGACTGTCATCTTAACCCGAATCCAATCTTGTTGGCCGACTCCCGTTGTAACTAACATGATTCCCCAGTTTATTCCAGCTGTCAACCCTGCTCGGCTGATTGTTACTTGTACCGTGTCTGTATTCCACGAATTACTAGTGGTTAACAGGGATGACTTATATAAAATAGAATTTGAATATTGATTAGTTACTTTAGTGCCAAAAAAGTCCATAGAATCAGTAAAACTGTTGCCATTATTCTGTCCACCTAAATCATTGAAATCTTCAATTAAATCAAGTACTGGTTTACCATCTAAATCCCCATCCTTAGGTTCATGGTATAGATATTCTAGTTTTTGCCCGAGTCGATCAGTTAATTCTTCATACTCATTATCATATTCCTTTTCGTTTTCGTTTTCAATTCCATTTACTGTAATGACGCCTTTGGTTTGACTATTTTTTTCTTCTTGCAGCGTATTAAAAGTTTGAGTGATTGATCCACTTGTAGAAGAAACCTCTAACCAGGAAATATCTTCAGTAAGAGTCCATGATATATCACCATAACCTGAATTTTGAATATAAAAATCCATCTGTGTTGTCGTGTATTCAAAATCTAATGTATCAGGTGTAACTGCTAACGTGGGACCAAGCGGCTGGGCGCTGACTTCATTTGAGTATCCACTCGTATTTCCGGAACTATCTACAGCTGCGACACGGTAATAGTATGTTAGGTTATTACTCAAATCTGAATCGGTATATGACGTATCGGCGGATGTACCTCCAGATACAGTACCTACCAATACACTAGCCGGTGAAGTGAGTCCCCGGTAGATATTATATTTTGAGAGATCAGGAGCTGAATTTTTTGCCCACCTTAAAACCACTTTCGTATCACCAGGATATGCGACAAGTGATGAGGGTGCATCTGGTGGATAACTTATTGTGAAACTGTTATCAGAACTTGAAAAACGAGACCCGGCATAATTATTATCAACGGCTTGTACATTCCAATAGTACGTGCCATCTTTTAAGTTCAACAAAGTGAAAGTGGTATCCTGAAATGCGTTTCCCAATCCTACTATTCTTCTAAACCCGGATGTATCAGAATGTGAAACCAACACATTACTTTTATCACTTTCTGTCCCAACACGTATGTTATAGGTTAATCCACTTTGACTCGTTTGGCTATCAGTTGTTCTGTTCCATTTGAGCGCAACGGAATCACTCGCTACAGTTTGGGTTAGACCTGATGGGATAGCCGGAACAGTATTAACAGTACTCAGGAAGTTTTTATATGCTTTTGTCAATGTTCCCGAACTTGCAGATCCTGTTAAAAATATATCGAGGTCTCCATCCGCATCATAATCTACCGGCCAAACGTCACCCAAAGAAATTGCCTCAAATGAATCCGATACTTCCGCAAGCACTCCCGAGGTATTCTTGTATCGTTTAGTGACTGATTCCGAGCCCGTGGAACCGGTAATAATTAAATCAAAATCACCATCATTATCAAAGTCTCCCCATCTTGATGAACTATTGTGGACACCCGTGATGGATGCATTTATATCGGAAAATGAACCGGATACATTTTGATATATTTTTGCAGTTTTCGAAGAACCATCGTCCCCTGTAATTATAATATCTAAATCACCATCACTATCATAGTCTCCCCACTGGCTGGATCCATTTCTTACACCCGTAAAGGAAACGCCGGAGTTAGTAAAACTTCCTGA
>DASCRE010000030.1:0-4641 GCA_034408645.1 Fidelibacterota bacterium
AACGAAATCCATGCTCTACCAGAGTTTCTTTTCGTTTTCGATCTCCATTGTACATACCCTGAATTTGGGGGAGGGTTACGTGAGACTCATCAATGACTGTTAGAAGATCATCGGGAAAAAAATCAATGAGGGTCCAAGGTCTTTCTCCGGGTTTCCTTCCTGCAAAATAGCGAGAATAATTTTCAATTCCTGAACAAAATCCAATCTCTCTCATCATCTCCATATCAAAGTTGGTCCGCTGTTCCAATCTCTGTGCTTCCAACAGTTTGCCCTGTTCTTTAAACTCAGTCAATCTTCCATTCAGCTCCTTCTGTATATCAACGATAACTTTTGCAATTGTTTCATCATCGGTAACAAAATGTTTTGCCGGATAGATGAATATACTGTCCAGTGAACGAATGATCTCACCGGTCAGAGGATCAAAAGCAGTTATCTCATCTATCTGTGATCCATATGTCTCAATTCTGATACAAACATCTTCATACGCTGGAAAAATATCTATGCTGTCTCCACGTACCCGAAAATTTCCCCGTTCAAGAACCGTATCATTACGCAAATAGTGAATATGAACCAATTTTCTAAAAAGGTCCCTACGGTCAAATGGTTCCCCTTTTTTTAAATGAATAACCTGGTCCTTATAATCGGAAGGAGAGCCAATACCGTAAATACATGAGACAGAACTTACAACGATCACATCTTTTCGCTCTAAAAGAGAGCTTGTAGCTTTCAAACGTAGCTTGTCAATTTCCTCATTAGATGAAAATTCTTTTTCAATAAATGTATCTGTCACCGGCATGTAAGCCTCAGGTTGATAGTAATCATAGTAACTGATAAAATATTCCACTGCGTTCTCAGGAAACAACTGCTTGAACTCTCCATATAATTGAGCCGCTAGAGTTTTATTATGTGAAACAATGAGCGTGGGTCTTTGAACTTTTTCAATTACATTTGCAAGTGTAAATGTTTTTCCTGAACCGGTAACACCCAGCAATACCTGATGTTCATCTCCCTGGTTCAACCCTTCATATAATTCACAAATCGCTTTGGGTTGGTCTCCCCTGGGTTTAAAGTCCGAATGGATACGAAACTCTGCCATAATGCCAAACTTACGACGGATAATTTATTGGATGCAATGGCAGAGAAGTAATAAAATAAATGTAATTGAAAGAAACAGATTATCTGTGATATCTGTTGTTAGTAATGCCATAAGTTAACTGGGGGTGTGTCTCGTCCAAATATTTATCTCACTATTATAGTTTTCAATCAGCGTCATTGGAGAGTATATTTTTATGACCCACCAACTCAAACTCATTGTAATCAGTAATATTTACTTTCAGAAAGTTTCCCTGTTCGTGCTTACCCTCCACTTTTACAACAAGGTCCACTTCTGGTGAATCATATTCTGTACGACCTGTGGAAACGTTTTCACCCGTATTGTCAATCAACACATCCATGTCTTTACCTACCAATGGGCTGTTTTTCTCAAGCATAATGTCACTCTGAATGGACAGCAATTCTTCCCTCCGTTCATCCTTAATTTCACGGGGAACATTGTTATCCAACAACGCTGCAGATGTTCCCTCCTCCTCCGAATAAGTAAAAATTCCCAGTCGATCAAAATTTTGTTCCTGCACAAAATCACACAGTTCTATGAAATCCTCATCAGTTTCACCGGGATAGCCCACGATCAGGGTGGTGCGTAAACGTATGTCGGGTATCATATCACGAAGTAAATTCAGTCGTTTTCGTATCCCATTCTTATTTAATCCCCTCTTCATAGATTGAAGCAGTTTATCTGATGCATGCTGAATGGGAATATCAAGATATTTACAGACCTTTTCACAGGAAGCCATGGCTTCAACTGTCTCAACAGATAAATGACCGGGATGGGCATAATGTAGACGAATCCATCGCAGGGGGTCACCAATTTTATTCAGGGTTGATATTAGTTCACCTAAATATCTCTTAGGTCTCAGGTCCCAGCCATAGGAGGTTGTATCCTGTGCAATAATGAGGATTTCCTTTACTCCGTTCTCTACCAATCGCATGGCCTCTGACTCTATAGCTTCAATTGGTCTGCTTTTTTGTAGACCCCGCATCTGGGGAATACTGCAAAATGAACAACCATTATCACACCCCTCGGCAATTTTCAGGTATGCATAGTGGGACGGAGTAAGTAAAGAACGAAAAAAAGATGGATCATCTCTCAAGAATTCCTTTCCGCTCAAATAGGATAAAATTTGATTGTGGTCATTTGTACCGAAAAATCTATCCACTTCCGGCATCTCTTTCTTCAGCTCCATTGCATATCGTTCGGAAAGACATCCCATCACAACCAATTTTCGGTTAGCGTCTTTTGTGAATTGCGCTGCTTCTAAAACTGTATTAATGGATTCCTCACGGGCTATATCTAAAAATCCACATGTATTTACCAGGATAGCATCAGAGTTCTCCGGCTCATCCACGACCTGTAGACCAGAGCTAACAAATCCCCCCTTCATTATCTCGGAGTCCACTAAATTTTTTGCGCATCCTAAACTGATTATATTTATTTTTCTTACCTTATCAGACATAATATATGAATATATTGTATTTAATTAATGTAATACATTAATCATCGATCAAGGACGATATATAGTCATCACTGTTAAATGGACAGAGGCTATCTATGTCTTCACCGACACCCATAAAAAAAACAGGGATTTTTGTCTGCTGATACAGCGGAAATACAATTCCCCCTTTTGCGGTGCCATCCATTTTGGTAAGAACCGCTCCATCAATATGTAAATACTTCTGAAATTCTTTTGCCTGTTGGAGTGAATTTTGGCCAATGGTAGCATCAATTGTTAACAGGGAGCGTAATGTGTAAGATGGAAATTTTGTATTAATAACCCGCTCCATTTTACTCAGTTCATCCATCAGGTCAGTATGAGTATGAAATCTTCCCGCTGTATCGACAATGACGATTTCTGTATTTGAGGCCTGTGCAGATACCAACCCATCAAAAAGTATTGCAGAAGGATCTTTGGTTTTCTCATTTGCGATGAGTCGTAAATTTAATCTATTGGACCATAATTTTAGTTGTTCAATGGCTGCTGCACGATAGGTGTCCGCTGCAATGAGCATTGGGTCATAGCCTGCCTGAATAAAATAATGGGCTAGTTTCGCTGATGTGGTTGTCTTGCCCGTTCCATTCACACCCACAACAAGTATAACTGTCGGCAGGTCATTATTCTTGATGAAATCATCACTATAGCTCAAAACCGATAATAAATAATTCTTCAGTGACAGTAAAAAGCTGTCCTGTTTTTCCCTTCTGAAAAGATCCATTATTTCTTCTACTGTGTGCACACCCATATCTGCGGTAATAAGTTGTGCCTCAAGTTCTTCAATTGTGTCTTCCTTAACCCCCTTTGATAATACTTTATTCAAAGCAGATTTTACTGTAGACCTTGTTCTTGATAGAGCACCGAACAATTTGGTCATTTTCATTTGTTTATGTGCTCACCTATTTTTTTATTATGGACTTTATATAAATCATCCAACTGATAAATAATAACATGGTGGCAGCCAATAAAGAAAGAGATCGAAACCATTCAAGAAAAGGAAGAGGGAAAATGTAAAGTACAGTGGTCAATACAGTAATTCCGCTTGCCCATTTACCATACCAATTTGCACTAATAATAAATCCAGAATGATTCATTAGATAAACTGCTATAACTGCGATAGTGACATAACGAAAAAGATAAAATACAAAAAACCACAGGGGAAACATATCATTCAACACCAAATAAAATATAACAGTTATAAGGCAAATAAAGTCTGCTATCGGATCCATCCACTTTCCAAAGTGGGTCACTTCATGTGCTCTACGTGCAAAATATCCATCAAGTAGATCAGATACAACCCCTATAAGAATGAGAACAAATGTCCACAATCTCCATTGAGGATACTGTAACGTATAGATGATGGGCAACGCTAAAAATGCACGCAATAAGCTAATCATATTTGCCACAGTTAAAATGCGGCTGGGGTCAGTTATCTTTGGTTTGGTATTACTCATAGCTTCCTAATTTATTTCCATTAATCTTTTATGAGAGCTCTCACAATCCTAGTTGCAGAACCAAGATTTTTATGAATAACATCTGTTGCGGAAAAACTTGAACGTAAAAAGGATTTTTCATCAGTAAAAATACCATTCAATTTACTCCAGAATTCTTCACTGGATGTAATGCTATATCCTCCACGTTCTAAAACTAATTCTTTTGCTGCATGGGAATTACCAAATTTAGGACCAAATAAAACCGGAAGACGTGCAATGGCCGGTTCCATAACATTATGGACGCCAGTTGAGAACCCTCCCCCTACATAGGCCAATTGTCCCTCCCAATATAAAGATGATAATATTCCTACAACTCCAATTATCACGACCCGTTCCTTTTCAGAAATCTGGATATTTTTTTCTTTGTGGATCGTCGTTGACAATCCTACAGATGTGAAATAGTTATATGCTCTGTCAATATTTTTTTGGTTCGGCTCGTGAGGGGCCCAGATAAGAGTAGACGAGCTATCTTCATGTAAAAATTGGGTGATAGGTTGTAGGACAACATCCTCATCCTCTTTCCAGACGCTACCAGCCAC
>DASCRE010000031.1:0-2348 GCA_034408645.1 Fidelibacterota bacterium
AACTTATGGACGCATGAATTTAGTAATACAAAAATTTTTGATCCTGACAAAGAGCTTGTTTACGCAGACCGTGTTCGACGACGTGAGGGAGGAGATGCATCGCTGGGATTGTCCCCGCACTGTGATGCAAGCTCGGTTGAGCGTTGGATTGATAATGCTTTTCAAAAAATATACGAGCCAATTTTTTCTGATCAATTTGAAAAATATGATCCTTTCAATGCCCTATTTAGGGATCAAACACAGGAAATAGAATCAGCGGCTGTAAGTCATGTTTTTAGAACTTTCCAAGGATGGATGGCACTTACAGCACAAGGCCCCTCTGATGGCACTTTGCAATTAGTGCCCATTGCAAAATCAATGACTTATCTATTAACTCGAGCCCTTCTTGATGATGTGCCTGAAAATTCCTTATGTGGTTCTATGCCCGGAAGGGCATTGTCCATCAATCCTGAGTACCACTCTCTTTTGTTGCGAGCATTAATATCTATACCCAAGGTACACCCCGGTGATACCGTGTGGTGGCATCCAGATATTGTTCATGCGGTAGAAGATAAACATCATGGAACAAATTATAGCAATGTGATGTATGTTGGTTCAACACCTTATTGTCAAAAAAATTTAGATTATGCAAAAAAACAGTCAGTAAAATTTTTAGAAGGAAAAAGCCCTCCTGATTTTGCAGCAGAAGATTATGAGGTTAATTATAAAGGTCGTGCCACTATTGATGATCTGACTTCTTTGGGTAAAAAGCAAATGGCCCTAGAGAATTGGAAATAAGTTATCACGCTCCACTATTACCAGGGTTGAGGAAACTATCTCATACGTTGCATACCATTACGTGCTTATACTTTTTCCCCATTAAATTCTTTAACAGCATCTATCATTGCCACAATGTTTTCTGGGGAAATTCCCGCCATAATATTATGGACCTGCTGAAAGACATATCCTCCACCCGGAGAGAAAATCTCAAGCTGTTCAAGCACGTGCTGGCGTATTTCTTCCGGGGTGGCATCCGGAAGGATTCTTTGCGTATCGCAACCCCCGCCCCAGAAACAGAGTCTGTCGCCAAAATCCTGTTTTAATCCTTGCGTTTCCATACCCTTACAACTGATCTGAACTGGATTTACTGCATCAAATCCGGCGTCAATCAAATCATCCAACAATTGACGAATCCCACCACAACAATGCAACAAGATTTTCACATCGGCCAGTTCTTTGACCCGATTACAGAGCACACTGTGATGGGGTTTCAGAAACTCCCGGTACATCCTGGGGGAAAGCAAAGGCCCCATTTGTGTCCCCAAATCATCGACCACCAAGAGAATATCAATATATGGACCAACTGCACCCAAGTAGTATTCCATGTTTTTTAGATGGATTTCAACCAGCGCATCCTGCAACCGGTGAACAGTCTGTGGCTCTGAGGCCATGAGCATCAGGAAATTATCCATACGACAGAGAAATTGAGGCAATTCGTGCATACTGTTGCCAATTAATCCGACAATGGCCCTACCGGTTGATGCTCGCAATGCCTTTGCGCCTTTCCGAAAAGCGGCTTCATCGATGATCGCAAGGTTTGGGGGCGAAGGAATCGCCCATAGTTGATTATTTATGTCTTGTTCCAAAGACGAGAGAGTGTCTGGCACGCCATTGAGATAGGGCCAATAGTTTTGATCGAAAAAGTTCATGCCCGGTTTTTGAATCCCTAACGTCCGTGATGGAGAACCTCCGTATAGCAGCCAATTGTCTCCCTCCCGGCGCACATCGACATAGGCTGGGATCAAACAGTCCGTGCCATCAGCCAGGGTCCAGGGCTTCCAATCATCGTCAGCAAGCGAGAAACCTCTACCAAGTTCAATCGTGTCTACACCTGCCCAGTCGAGAAAATCTTCATCAAGCACTGCTATTTGTTGGATGATATCATAGACCTTCACCGGACGCTCCGGAAGACCTAGATATTGTCTGAGACGCCGATATGTTTGGGGATTTATGCCGCTGCTTCGGTGTCCGCTCAGGTCAAACGGCACCTTGTCTGGCTGAATGTGGTTGAGCGCATTCAAAACGCGAACTCGGGATTTTGCTTCCATATAGTATCCTCTTTCCTATCAATCCAAGGACATTTTATACTAGACCTATCTATATTGGTTGCGATACATCAAAAGATAAGAGTTAACTGTTATTAAAATCTTTCACTGCATCAAACATAGCTACCACGTTGAGAATAGGAGTTTTAGCTTGTATGTTATGAATTGAGTTAAATACAAAACCACCATTTTTTGAAAAAATTCTACATCTTTCTTGCACTTCCCGATAAACATCATCTGGGTTTTTACTTGGCAATGTTTGCT
>DASCRE010000032.1:0-6334 GCA_034408645.1 Fidelibacterota bacterium
AATTAATAAAACAACAAAAAGGTATTAATCCTCTTTTTAGTTATTTATACAAGAATAACTCTCGTAATTTTCCTTTTGCATGAGTTATTTTATTATACTCTCGCCCGTTGCGCCAGTACACAAAAAACCTGAATTCCAATCTGAAATGGTCACCCAGGCACTTTTAGGGGAAACCTGTACCCTTTTAAAAAATCATGAAAATTGGAGATATGTGAGACAGTGGGATGGCTATGAAGGATGGATACATTCATTTTATGGTATTGAATCGGAAGATTATTATGAAGCGACCCATTCTTTTTTTGAATTGACAGGTTTTTCTGAACATATTAAAGAAAGCAGAAAAATTGTGTATGGGACAAAATTGAAATTAACGAATACTGAGGGACTATTATTTCCTGATGGTTGGGAAGGTTCAGTACCAAAAGGATTTCGATCAACTTCCTTTAAAGCATCCCGAGATAATTTATTAAGAGAAGGTAGGCGATTTTTGGGAGTTCCGTATCTGTGGGGAGGGAAATCATCACTCGGTATAGATTGTTCCGGATTGATTCAAACCATTTTTAAATCGGTGGGCATTAAACTTCCCAGAGATGCATGGCAGCAGGTAGATTATTTTAAAGACCATATAATCCCATTAGATTCTGTTAAACGTGGCGACATTTTATTTTTTGGGAAAAATGAAAAAATAACTCATACAGCACTCTCTTCGGGCGGGCCCAACTTTTTACATTCTCAGGGTTGGGTGAAAGAGGAAAGTTTGGATAAATTCCAGGATAATTTCAATGAAAAATGTTTTCAAATATTTAAGTTTTCGGTTTCAGTAGAGCATTTGGTAATTACATGACTCCATTTCAATTGTCACATAACGGATATATATTAGATCAGTCAGTTTTGGTGCTGAATGCCAATTATGCACCCCTGCACATTTGTACAGCAAAAAGGGCAATCTGTCTTCATTACTTAGAAAAGATTGAAATCATCGAATCCTATAAAGAAAAAATACACTCTCCATCAGTGCAGGTTCCGGTTCCCAGTGTGATCAAATTAAGACAAATTGTGAAATACAACAGTATGGCTGTAATTTTGAACCGAAAGAATATTTTTCAAAGAGATAATTATATCTGTCAATACTGTGGTAGTTCTTCCGGTTCATTAACTGTGGACCATATCATTCCAAAAGAGCAGGGGGGCGGTGATAATTGGGAAAACCTAGTTACTGCATGTCTTCAGTGTAATCTAAAAAAAGGTAACCATTCTCCAGAAGCAGCTGGACTACACCTTCAAAAAAAACCGAACAGACCGAACCGAATTCAATATTTTCAACAATTTGCAAAAAATGGTAAGAGCTCCTGGAAACCATACCTTTTTATGGAGGCATTGAGATAAACAAAATATGAAGAGAATTCTCAGCGGAAGTGCTCCCAGTGGACATTTGTGCATAGGAAATTACTTAGGGGCACTAAAAAACTGGGTTGAATTACAGGAAGAATATGATTGTATTTATGTAATAGTTGACCTCCATGCTATTACAACTCAACAAAAACCTTCTGAGTTACGGAAACAGTCACTATCTTTTTTAGCACAATATGTTGCCTGTGGAATTGATCCGGAAAAAAGTACCATTATAATCCAATCTCAAGTCCCGCAACATGCAGAACTTTCTTGGGCTTTGAGTACCATGACCTATATGGGTGAACTGAATAGAATGACCCAGTTTAAGGAAAAATCAAAACGGTACAATGAAAATATCAATGCCGGTCTTTATACTTACCCTATATTAATGGCCTCAGATATTTTATTGTACCAGGCCGACCTTGTTCCTGTTGGAGCTGACCAGAAACAACACCTAGAATTAACCCGTGATTTAGCACAGCGGTTTAATTCACGCTATTCGGACACATTTACCATTCCTGAACCTTTTATTCCAAAGATTGGCGCTCGTATTATGAGTCTCCAGGATCCGACTAAAAAAATGTCAAAATCTGATACGGATCTAAACAACGTTATAACTCTTTTAGACAATCCAGACATCATTCGAAAAAAACTAAAAAGAGCGGTGACTGATTCAGGAAAACGGATTCTTTTTGATCCGGAAAAACGACTTGGAGTGGCAAACCTAATAAATCTATACTCTGGTCTAACAGGCTTAGAAATATCTGAAATAGAATCTCATTTTGAAGGAAAAATGTATTCAGATTTAAAAATTGAACTCTCCGAACTAATTATTGATACTCTCAAGCCAATCCAAAATGAATATCAAAAACTAATGGAAGACAGAACTTTTTTGAATTCCATTATGGAGAATGGGCGAAAAAAAGCAAATAAAATAGCTAATAAAACCTTACGCAAGGTTTATAAAAAAATAGGATTTTTACCTATCCAATCATAAATGAGTTCACATGTATAAGGTACAGTTAGAGCAATTTGAAGGTCCCCTTGATCTTCTCCTTTACTTTATCAAACGAGATGAATTGGATATTTATGATATCCCAATTTCTCAAATAACAGCAGACTATATGGAAACAATACAAACTTCGAAAGAGGTCAATATTGGAACAGCAGGTGAATTTATCCATATGGCTGCAACATTGATGAGAATAAAGTCGAAAATGCTTCTACCATTGTCTTCCCACGATGAAGAAGATGACATTGAGGATCCCCGACTTCCATTGGTGAGGCAGTTGTTAGATTATAAACGTTATAAGGAGGCAGCGCAATCATTGGACTCCATGGCAGAAAATCGAAGTCACTATTTTACAAGAGGGAAAATTAAGGATATTTCTTCTGTTGAAGAGGAGGCAGCGGTCTTTGTGCGAAATGTTTCGTTGTTTGATATTGCAACATATTTCAAGACTGCTATGGATAACAAACCTGTGATTAGCCGATATGAACTCCATCGGGAGCCCATGAGTATAGATGACCAAAAAGCGAAGTTACTTGCTTTCGTTGATGGGGACGGGATACTTCGTTTTTCTTCCCTTATAGAACATTTGAGAGATAAGGTTGAAATTGTCATTACCTTTTTGGCAATTCTTGATTTGATTCGGGAAGAAAAAATTCTACTTATCCAGAATGAATTGTTCGGCGAGATAGAAATTCAACTTATTTCGGAAAAGAATTAATGTCTATTGTAGAACAGGAAGAGTTATTCATTATTGAAGCGCTTTTGTTTGCAAGCCCCCATCCTCTAACACAAAAACACGTAAATCAGATTTTTGAAAATGATCCCCCAAAATTGGCCTCTGTTATTGAAAAATTAAAAGAAAAATACAATAGTGAAAATCATGCATTTGAAATTCAGACCATAGCAGGTGGGTATCAACTCAATTCCCGACCAGAGTACGATATCTGGATTCGAAGATTATTAAATAAATCAGGGAAACTTTATCTGAGTACAGCTGCACTTGAATCGTTGGCAGTTATAGCTTACAAGCAGCCTGCAAATCGTTTTGAAATTGAGTCAATTCGTGGAGTTGATTGTTCAGGGGTCTTAAAAACTTTATTAAACAAAAACCTGATCTGTATTAAGGGCAGGGATGAAGGTCCTGGCCGTCCGCTACTTTATGGGACAACAGATGATTTTCTTGAAGCTTTTGGATTGGGGAAAATATCCGAAATACCTAAGCTGAAGGAAATCGCTGATTTGACTGATGACGAAGAACTCCCAAATGAGATGCAGGTTGATATTTTCTCGGAAGGTGCTGTTCCTGAGGGAGACTAATATTTATGAGGTTAAATAAATATTTAGCTCATGCCGGTGTGGCTTCAAGACGGCAGTCTGACGCTTTGATTCAGAAGGCAACCACATTCGTGAATGGAAAGCTCATCATAGATCCAGCGCACCCTGTCACAGAAAAAGACGACATCGTATTTGAAGGAATGAAGCTTTCTATTTCGAGAAAATTTCAGGTAATCCTGTTCCATAAACCTACAAAGGTTGTAACAACCACTTTTGATCCACAAGGTAGAAGAACTATTTTGGATTATGTCAAAACAAAAGATAGGATATTTCCAATAGGAAGACTGGATCGCATGACAACAGGGTTATTATTATTGACAAATGATGGAGAATTGTCAAACAAATTGCTTCATCCGAAATTTCGTATCCCACGAATATATGAAGCGGAAATAGATAATGTTTTAGATTCTAAAATGATACAAAAAATTGCAAAGGGAATTTTCATAGGAGATGGTGATTTTGGTCGGGCAGAAGTGTTAAAGCAGAAAAAGGTAAAGAAAAGGAGTACCGTACACTTAAAACTTTTTACTGGGAAGAAAAGAGAAATTAGGCGAATATTTTCTTTTTTAAATATACGCCTTTTCAGTTTGAAGAGAATACAATACGGTCCTATTTCGCTGGGGGACCTTCCGCGTGGAGAGTGGAGATACTTAAATGACGCTGAGGTGAATCAATTGAAAACTTTTAATAGATCCAAATAAAATGCTGGGTTATATAGAAATTGTCTTATTTATAGGTTTTATAATATGATAAAAGTAACTTTCTCGGCTTTTTGAGAATTAAATGTAATGATTATCGCAATTGATGGGCCTGCAGCAACAGGGAAAAGCAGTACTGCAAAAGCTGTTGCCGAGGAATTGAGTTTCACGTATTTGGATACAGGAGCTATGTATAGGGCAGTAACATTGGCTGTCCTTGAAAAAAACATTTCGCTGACACACGACTATGATATAAAATCATTTCTTGCTTCTCTGGATTTAAATATTCTTTATCTAGAGGAGACACTTGTAATTGAATTAGACCAGGTAGATGTTACAAAACATATCAGAGATCCTAAAGTGACAGCGAAAGTAAGTGAAGTCAGTGCGTTACCGGCGGTGAGAAAGGCCATGGTAAAGTTTCAGCGAAAATTAGCTTCAGATAAAGATTGTATTGTTGAAGGGCGGGATATTGGTACGGTCGTATTTCCGAACGCTGATCTAAAATTCTATATGATTGCCGATTCCAGAATTCGGGCTGAGCGAAGGAAAAAAGACCTTCTTAATTTGGGGAAGAATAAAGATATTGGTGAACTCGAAACAGAAATTAAAAGTAGAGATAGGAAAGATTCTACCAGAGTACATTCTCCATTGTCAAAAGCTGAAGATTCCATCATAATTGATACATCACATTTGGATTTTCGCGAGCAGGTTAATATGATTGTTGAGAAAATTAAAACAGAACAAAAAGGAAAAACATAAATGGTTGAAAAAGAATTGGAAACATCATTGCTTGAAGAGGCTTCGGAAGAAAAAACTGATGAAGTCAGTGCTGAGACCGTAGTGAGTACGGAAGAAACTGCACCTGCTATTGATTATTTATCCCCTGAATTATTTCAAAATATAAATATTTACAATAAAGAGGATATGGATCAGGAAAAAGTAGAGGAGGAAATCCCTGCCGAACTCCAATCCAAGTACCTTGAAACTTTGTCAGATATTGATGAACAGGAACTGGTCTCAGGGAGAGTGATCGGAATGACAGATAATGATATTATTTTAGATATTGGATTTAAATCTGAAGGTATCATTCACCGATCTGAATTTCCACAAGATAAATTACCGAGTATAGGAGACCAGATTGAAGTATTTTTAGAGACACTGGAAGACAGAAAAGGGAATATGGTATTATCCAAGACCAAGGCAGATTTCCTAAAATGCTGGAAGAGAATAAGAACGACATATGAAAATAATGAAATCATTTCCTGTAAGATTCTCCGTCGAATAAAAGGGGGGATGGTTGTAGATATTGGTGATATTGAGGCATTTTTGCCAGGATCACAAATTGATATTCGTCCAGTCCGTGATTTCGATTTGTATTTAGATAAAGAGTTGGAAGTCCGAATTGTTAAGTTTAACGAGATGAGAAAAAATATAGTTGTTTCCCGAAAAATCTTATTGGAAGATGAATTAAAGGAACAAAGAGAACATCTTTTTGATCAAATTAACATTGGGGATATTATAGAAGGCCAAGTAAAAAATGTAACTGATTTTGGTGTGTTCATTGATTTGGGGGGTATAGATGGATTATTGCATATAACGGATATTTCATGGGGAAGAGTGAACCATCCATCTGAAGTTGTTACATTAGATGAAAAACTTACAGTTAAGGTCATAGATTTTGATGAGGAGAAGAAACGTATTTCACTGGGTTTGAAACAGTTAACTACCCATCCATGGGAAAATGTAAGTGAGAAATACCCCATTGGATCAGCTGTGAAAGGTAAGATTGTAAGTATGACTAATTATGGTGCATTCATAGAAATTGAATCAGGTGTAGAGGGTTTAATCCACGTCTCCGAAATCTCATGGACAAAACATATCAAAAATCCATCAG
>DASCRE010000033.1:0-2808 GCA_034408645.1 Fidelibacterota bacterium
ATGGATATTTGCGGTGAGATGGATATTCCCATTATCTCTAATTTCCCCTGTGGGCATGGAACCTACCAGGCTACCTTGCCCCTTTCCATTCCAGTTGAATTAAATGCAAATGGACAAAAACCATATCTTAAACTGCTTGAACCGGCAGTGGTGAAGGGATAGATGCTAAATTATATCTGGTTTGGTATGATGTTAATCTCTGTGGTAGTGGGAACTGTCACAGGCAACATAGATGCTGTTACGGAAGCAGCAATCAGCATGGCAAAAACTGCGGTGGAAATCGCTATCGGCCTTATCGGAATTATGGCCTTATGGTTGGGTACCATGAAAATTGCTGAAGAGTCTGGTCTTATTCAGATCATTGCAAGAGCCTTACAACCAATTACTATCCGCCTGTTTCCTGATATTCCGAAAGATCATCCTGCCATTGGGTCCATCGTTCTTAATATGGCAGCAAACATTTTGGGACTTGGCAATGCTGCCACACCTTTGGGATTAAAAGCTATGGAAGAACTCCAAGAACTAAACCCCAATAAAGATACTGCAACCAACGCAATGTGTACTTTTCTAGCTATTAATACTTCTAGCGTTCAATTAATTCTTCCGGCAACGGTTGTTGCACTTATGGGAACGGCATCTAACCAAATATTTATCACCACAATTATTGCCACTGGACTGTCAACAATAGCTGCAATCATTTCTGTAAAAACACTGGAAAAAATGAGTCGTTTTAAACTAAATAGGAACAAACAGGATGATTGATAACCTGGTGGCATTTACCAATGAATTATCCCGCTATATTATTCTCTTATTATTGGTGGGGATTCCCTTTTATGGTCTGGCAGTTAAAAAAGTAAAGGTATACGAATCCTTTGTAGATGGTGCTAAAGATGGATTCACCATTGCGGTGCGGATCATTCCCTACTTGGTTGCAATTTTAGTGGCCATTGGTATGTTTCGTGCTTCTGGTGCCTTAGATATGCTCCTGACCCTTCTTTCGCCAATGTTGAATGCCATCGGCTTTCCACCGGAAAACCTGCCCTTGGCCTTGATGCGACCGCTTTCTGGAAGTGGATCTTTGGGTTTATTAACAGATATGATTAATGAGCATGGAGCAGAATCTCTCATAGCAAAGATTGGAGCGACCATGTTTGGTTCCACGGAAACCACCTTTTATGTATTGGCAGTTTATTTTGGTTCAGTAGGGATTAAACGATCCCGCCATGCCCTGGCAGCGGGGCTCATTGCAGATGCAGTTGGTATCCTAAGTGCAGTTTATCTGTGCCGACTGTTATTTTCTTAAAGAGTTATGATAAATTTCAGTATACATAGGCAGGTCATTATAACCTTGGGTTCTTTGATAGTAGAAGGGTTAGGATACTTTTATAAAATTTCATCACCCTACCTTCGATGCTATGTTAATAAGTATAAATTGAAGGGCCATTTTATTTCGATTGGTATATTTCTCATCAGTATGATGTTTTTATCCTGCGATCAGATAGAGAATAGCATAGATGCATTAGATAGTGCCATAATTGATTCCTTAATGTCGGATTATGACCTGGTAAATGGGCCAGGTGCGGCACTGGTAATTACTGAAAATGGTAATATAATTTATTCAAGAGGGTATGGGTTGGCCAACCTGGAAGAGAATATTCCAATCATATCTGAAACAAATTTCAGGCTGGCATCTGTGACAAAGCAATTCACTGCAATGTGCATCATGATTCTGGAAAGCTATGAACAATTAAGTTATGAACAATCATTAACTGATCTATTTCAGAATTTTCCTGATTACGGGAATGATATTACGATTCGACATTTACTTCACCACACATCTGGGTTACGGGATTATTTTTCTCTGATCCCCAATAATGCAACACAACAAATTCATGACGATGATGTACTAAATATGATGAGGGAACAAACTACTACCTATTTTACATCCGGGTCAGAATATCGATATAGCAATTCTGGGTATGCGGTTCTTGCAATGATAGTAGAACAAGTTTCTGGAATGAGTTTTGCTAATTTTTTATCTGAAAATATTTTTATACCAATGAACATGACAGGAAGTATAGCTTTTGAAGATGGTATATCAATGGTAACAAGCCGAGCATATGGCTATTCCTATTCTGGCGATAATTACGTTATGAACGATCAGAGTTTGACTAGTGCAGTCTTGGGTGATGGTGGTATTTATACCTCCATTGACGATTTAATTAAATGGGACCAAGGGCTTTATACTAATTCAATTCTTCCACAGGATATTTTGCAGGAGGCATTTACATCCGGAACATTATCTAACGGACTAGAAACAGGTTATGGCTTTGGTTGGGTTTTGGATACATATAAAAATCGAACCCGTGTAGGACATACCGGCAGTACACGGGGATTTCGTAATGTATATCATAGATATCCTGATGAGCAATTGAGTATCATCATCTTAACCAATCGGAATTCAGGCAGTCCAAAAGACATTGCCAATCAAATTGCTGCTATTCTTTTTGGAGGTTAAATAATGAAACATACTTTTATTCTTCTTTTTCTTTTTTCATTTGTTTTAGGGCAAACTGTAAATCATAAATGTGGAATCATTCCAGAGTCTGAATTAATCTTACAAAGAGATAATCAAAACTGGGGGTATGGATATGACAGTTTACTTGTTGATTTGAATCGCTGGGGAGAAAGCCCATTTGTAACCATTGATTCATTAGGAGCTACAGTCCAAAATCGTGCTCTTTGGGAATTAACGATTTCAGCAAACCCAGAATCTAGCTCAAATCATCGTATTTATATCCACGCACG
>DASCRE010000034.1:0-7048 GCA_034408645.1 Fidelibacterota bacterium
GGTATCATTTTCTGTCAAATCCATAAGGCGTTCCATTTCATTGATATACATATCTAATTTATTCTGTTTTTTATATGAATAAGCTAAACGCTTTCTGAGACTTACATTTTTAGGCAATTTCTGAAGACCTTTTAATATAACTTTTTCAGATTCACTAAACTCTCCCAAATACTCATGACCAATCGCATAATACTGGTATATTTCTTCTGGTGGTGCTAATACAGGATCATATTCATCACAACCCAATTCAGTTATTTGTGAATACATTTCCACAGTTTCTCTCCAATTTCGATTGCGATAATATTCTGCAGCACTGCTCATAAATCTTGGGCACTTCAATCGGCGCAATGAATCCAGTTTTGCCTGTTCCAATGCAGTATTATCTTCTGGTCCAGATGAAGGTGGAACACACATTGTAATAAAAAACATGGATAAGATAATCCATGAATACAACCGAATTTTTCTAATATTCCTCATCTACCTATTTCTCCTTTTAACAAACCAAATATCTCCTATTGTCAATCCTATTTTAACTGTTTTTACATCTTCATTAATAAAATGTTCACTTTTAATTTTTGAAAAAGTGTATGCAAAATCGATTTGATTTCCATATTTACCAAATGGCAGTCCAATACCCACTGACAAATCAAACTTGTCAACCTTATTGGAATTACTTTGAAAATCCATTTGTGATATCGAATATCCCGCCCGCCAATGAAATTTATCAATTATAGTTTTTGGGAAATTTTCTGCATATTTAATCAACCCCTGAGAAAGATATATTTTTTTTGATAATCCATCGCCAAACTCAAATAATTCATCAGAAATAGAGCTGTTATTTTTCCATAATCCACCATCATATATCAATGAGATTCCTGATGCATATTTTATATTTATAGCAAAATTTAATTCTAAGGGATTATAAAATTCTTGAAATCGTTTTTTGGTCGGGTCAGGAGAATTATCTATCCCTGGAAAGTCAAATAGCGATATATCATGAACGCCATTCTGATTTATATCAATGAAAGGTTGATAGGATTGTAATTCTGCAGAGAAATCTCTAATAGTAAATCCCAAATTAAAATAAAATGTTATCTCTTTGGATTGAATCAAAACCGGATTTGATGTGAAATATAATTGTGATACAATTCCACTAAATAGTTTTCGTTGATCATGAATATAGATCTCTTCATTTATTTCAGTGGATTTGTGTACTCTGCTAGATCCAAAGAGAAGGTCAAACCCCAATCCTCCCAAACCAAAACTACTTAGGGGAAAACCAAATGCAAACCGTAATGAAGATAGTCCACCAGAAAAATCTACTGTTTGATTAGATAAGGAAGAATCAGGGGTCATAATATCTGTCTTACCAAATTGCACATTGTGATCAGCATATGGGAACAACCCAATTCCAAATGCGTATTTTTGTTTTATTGGAACAATAAAAAACAACCAGTCAATATTTGAGGATTGGTTTTGGATATTTTCATAATTTAACAGATGTGTAATACCTTTAAATGTAGTTGAAAGAAGGGTATATTTAGATGACGACCATGTGGATGGATTCATTAAAGAAAAATTCTTTCCATACCCAGGGAATAAACCTGAAGAGGACAAACCTGAAGAAGCGACATCCTTATATAAACCTGGATTACCCATTCCATAGCTATTCATTTTACTTTGAGTATATGCAAATCCCACCAAAGCAAATATAATTAATATATTTTTATTGATTGGATACATATTCAATTGAAATTGTTGAATAGCTAGAATCTGGTTTTACTAGTGACAGAATTGAAAACGGATCGTTATTGATACTCCCCTGAAGATTGATACCAAAATGTTCTATTTCTTGGGTGAGTGCATACTGAAGATAAGACTGTATTCCTATTTTTAATTTCCCATCTTCGAACCAAGTGGGCATATATATAGATCTATCCACAGAATATCCTTCCTCAACCGTGATAAAATGTTCACTGCTATCTATACTATCTGACAAAGTATAAGCTAATATATTAATGCTCACTGCTTCATCAAATGGAGTCTCCAAATAAAGATAAGAGTCTTCTTTAATTAGAAATTGATCTGGTAAAACTGAAAAAGGTTCCAAACTGAATTCTATTATTGATTGAAAAATACTTCCTCCGATATAGAGAGAATCCTGCGGTAAAATTAAAAACTCAGGTGGATTAATAAGTGTAACATCCTGTAATACAGGTAAAGAGAAAGACGATACATAACTAGAATCTGTACTATCTGTAACAGTATAATAAATATAAAATTCCGGTTGATAATTAGATTCACTACTATATATTTTGATAAAATCAGATGTTTCTGTTTGAGATAATAAAAGACATTTAGATGTATCATCTAAATAAAACATAAACTCCCTGATATTGTCTGTATCTTTTATTATTATTTCGATAGAATTCATCGCGGAATTTGTATCCTCCTGACTCAATTGAAAAGCGCCTAAAGGAATTTTTTCAGGAAACCCATTAGGATCGAACTCATTCCCATTATCATCAAGAAATATAGTTTCATCTTCATGAAAAATTGAATCATTTTCACTATGTAAATAAGTTAATAATATTTCCGGAATTTGAATAAGTGATTCCTCAGAAAGATACATTTTAAACATCATACTGTCCACTGTATCCGGACTGGCAATAATATCTGGGTATGCATTAAGCGCATAATAAGAGGTAAGATCGATTAGTGTAAACTCACAGTTGTAATTATTTTTAGATCCAGAATATAAATATTCGTGATTACCTAGTTTTGGTGAAGTGATGTAGGACCTACCAGATACGATATTATCAACGGTGAGAGTTTGGAATTCAAAATTCCCCTCATAATCTGGGTTTATTACAGTATGATTTTTATCTGAACAGGATAGAAAAAATAGAAAAGAGAAATTCCCTATGATAATAAAACGTAATAAAAATTTTTTCATAAATTACTGAACGCGCTTTCAAGGTGTTAGGAGGTCAATACCTCATTGATTTTGTCTGACAAAGCAAAATAATTGGGAGATTCTACATCATCCCAATCAATCACTGATATTTTATTACTATGCTTTTCAACAGCTTTTAGTTTCATAAAATCATCTACCAAAGAAGAATTGGGAAAGTTAAATAAAATAACTTTATCAGCATAATGAACCGCTGTCTCATGTGTATTCACGACATCATTATCTAAGTAATCAGGAAGTGTAAGACCTGCTGCATCAAACGATTCTCGTTTGAATTGACAAAATTGATCCATGGAATGGACTATGTATGTTGATTTTATATTTTTGTAATTAATATTTTTTAAAACCTTATCTTTATATTTCTGATGGTATATTAATGGAACAAGACTCGACTGCCAACCATGGCACAAATACATATCCGGTTTCCAAAATAAATGAGGAATAATTGCAAGCCCTGCACAAGCGAAATAAGAAAACCTCATGTCATTATCAGATAAAATACGGCCATTTTTAGCTTTGTATAATAAATTTGAAATAGGTTTAAACCATTCTGAATGTTCCAAGAAATATACTTGTACACGTGTTTTAGGAATGAAGGCACTTTTGGCTGATGTATTTTGATCTAATCCAGCAAATTCAAATGGAATTTCTCTTAATCTTATTACCTCTCTTAAAATATATTTTCTCTCACTTATATACCCGTACTTGGGAATCATTGTTCTCAAATCATGAGGTTTCCCCTGAAGAAGTAGGGATATTTTTGCAGAGTAATCTCCTAGCACTGAAGGTAAAGTAAATGGTGTTATTTCCGATGTTAAAAAAAAGAGTTTCATAATTACTCCAAAGATATTTGTTCTAAATGATCACGAGCAGAAATTGCGTATTCACTATCAGGATACACATCTAAAAGTTTTTGAAACTGTATTTTTGCGTCAACTATATTATTCATAGCCAAATACGACATCCCAATTTTTAATTGAGCATCATCATCCTTATCAGTTCCGGGAAAACTGAATACATTTTCAAACTCAGAAATGGCACGTATAAACTCCATTTTTGAATAATAGCATTCTCCGAGCCAATATTGGCTGTTATCTGCTAAGCGATTTTGTGGGTCATCTCTTATCAACATAGTTAGACCAACAACAGCAAAATCAAAATCTCCATTTTGAACATGTCGAAGACTTTCATTGTATTTATCAATATACAATTCTGGAGTTAATTTTTCTACCACATTATTACCTTTAGATCCAGGCTTCATATTTGATATTTCTCTATAGCTATTTATTAGTGTCAAAAGTTTATTTTCAAGGTATGTAGTTTTATTTTCTAAAACAGAAATTTTATCATCTAAGTTCTGTATAAGGATTAATATATTTTCATTTAACGAATCCAAATAGGTCTGAGACTGTGTGTTATTTTGGATTACCGATTTAAGCTCCGGGATAGATTCCATGTTTTTTGTTTCCAAAGAATCAAGTCGTACATTCGCACGATCAATTTTAGCATTCAGGCGTTTTAACTCTTTTTCAACATTGACTTGAGAAAAAACCTGGCCAGAGCACAAGCAAAAAACAGTGCAATTAATAATAAAAACGGAATAATGTCTCAAAATATAAAATAGTGGGCAAATATTAATAGCGAATTTAACCCCCAATAAAAATATGGTCAAATGATTAAAGATTATTCAAATGTATTGACCCCCATATTTAAGATTAATCCAATCATCATAAAACAAGATAACAAAAACGAACCACCTGCAGAAATAAATGGGAGCGGTAAACCTTTCACGGGAATCAAACCCACAGCCATGGCTGTATTAACAAATATATGAGAAAGAATGATTGTCCCTAAACCTATCAAAATAAGACTTGAAAATCTATCATTTGATTCAGAAGCTAATTTAAGAATTTGAAAAATTAACAAAGCAAATAAACAGAATAACACAGCTATAAATCCAAAACCCATTTCTTCACCTAAAACCGAAATCATAAAATCTGATTCTTGAACCGGTAAAAACTTCAGATGTGTTTGGGTTCCATTTCCCCAACCTTTTCCAAATAAACCACCGGATCCAATTGCGGTCTGACTTTGGATGAGCTGATATGCAGAACCTAATGGATCTAATTCGGGATTCAGAAGCGTCAATATCCTTTTCTGTTGATATGGGCTTAATAAACTCCAAATCCAAGGTGAAAACAAACCGAAAAGTAAAAAGGAAAAGTAAGTAATAACTCCACGAATTAAATTTGGACATACAACATACAATATACCAATCATAGAAATCCCCCATATTGTAAAAGAAACGCTATGAGAGGCTGTAAGTATACTTATGATTGGACCAATCAAAAGAAAAATAAAATATGGGTTAACCCTGGACCAGTAAATCATAGGAATCAGAGAAGATAAGATGATAATTGATGATCCTAAATCCGATTGTTTTATTACTATTGCAGTTGGAATGACCACCACAATAATTGGGATGATTAAAGTTCGAAACCTATTTAAATCTATATTATAATCTGATAAATAACGTGCCAACACTAAGACAACAATCCATTTTGCAAATTCAGATGGTTGGATACCTAAAGGACCGATGTCAATCCATCGATATGTTCCAGCAATTTTTTCACCAGTAAATGGAACTAAAATGGCTAAAATGATAAACCCATATGCCAAATACGAATATTTATGAAAAATAGATTTAGGTAAATAAAACATAATAATACACAATACAAATCCTGGAAAGAAAAAATATATTTGTTTTAAAAAAGAACTGGATTGTATAGTGCCATCCTGATGGATTGCAATACTTGAGAGCCCAACTAATCCAATGAGAAATAATAGAAATGCTACTCCAATAATAACATAGTTTGCTTCTCGAAGCTTTTCAATTATTCCCATAAGTAAATTGATCTAAATATTTATTTGAAAAATATGTATAAAAAGCTGACTTGGCAATGGGTGCCGAGACTTCACTACCATGACCTCCGTTTTCGATAAGTACAACAATTGAAATAATTTCGTCCTCATACTTCCCAAAACCAAAAAACCACGCGTGAGGTTCGCCATGGGGGTTCTGTGCCGTTCCAGTTTTTCCATATACGTCCAGCCCTTTAATATGGGGATCTGCTAATTTACCTGTTGCGCCTGGCTGTGAAACTGCAGCCAATAAAAACCTATCAAGTAATTTCCAAGTTTTATTCGAATAGTTTATTGGTAGGAATAGCTCCTCTTTGTTTCCATACTGAAAATGCAACTTATTTGTATAACCATGAGTAGCTAAAAGATTTGCAAATTGCAATAATTGAAGTGGCGTAACCAAGATTTCTCCTTGTCCAAGTGCGAGATTCAGCATAGCCCCCTTTGACCAACCCCATTTACCGTATTGTGTGTTTAAATACTTTCTGTCCGGAATTAATCCATTCTTTTCTTCAGGTAAATCGATATGAGTTATTTTCCCAAAACCAAAATTTCTACAGGTTTCTACCCATTTTTCTAACGGAACAGACTGTATTGCTTGATAAAAATAAATATTACATGATTGTGCCACAGCTTTTTCCATATTGACTGCCCCATGACCCCCTTCTTTCCAGCAATTAAATGTTCTATCCCCAAAATTATAGCTACCGCCGCAAAATGTTTCCCAATTTGAAAGAATTTTCTTTTCTTCAACAACTGGAAAAAGTGTAATTAATTTAAAAATCGATCCTGGGGGATATTGCCCTGAGGTATTTCTATTCAGAAGAGGCCTGTTAGAATCTTTAATAATATTGGCCCATTCTTCATTTGAAGTCCCACCAGAAAATACTTCAGGAGACATTACAGGTGAACTCACAAAGGCTAAAATATCTCCGGTTTTTGCGTTTGAGACAAGTACAGATCCTTTTTTACCTATCATTGATTGTTCCATTGTCTCTTGTAAAACGGAATGTATAGTTAACCTGACATCTGTCCCAGATGTTGGTTGTATGTTTTTATCTAGAAGTTGTTCTACTATTTCTCCTCTTGCATTTACTTCAAAAAAGTCCATACCTTTTTGACCATTTAAATATTTTTCATAATATTTTTCAA
>DASCRE010000035.1:0-1953 GCA_034408645.1 Fidelibacterota bacterium
ATGATTGGGAAGAATTAGCAGATTATCCGAATAATCTACCTACAGTGCTGGAAGTGAGTCATTGGCCCGCAACTTTTATCAAATGGTATGGTGCAAAAGCATTTACGCTATTTTATGATATTGATTTACCTACAGAAGCTCAGTGGGAGTATGCTGCACAGGCCGGAGAAGAGTTTATATATGCTACTGAAGATGGGACTGTCCATGGCGATGGGACGAGTGCTAATTGGAATCATTTAGCAGAGAATCCGTGCCGTGGTCATGTGTTGGATGTTCACTTAAATGAATCAAATCCTTATGGACTATATAATATGGCTGGCAATGTATGGGAGTGGATTGAAGATTGGTATGTAACTGATTTTTATATAGGCACTGATGGCGCTACAGACCCTGTTAATATAACTCCTACTGGGCTTAAGGTTAGAAGGGGTGGCTCTTGGAATTACCACCAAGCTACTCTAAAATCTTCAGCGAGGGCGGAAGATGAGCAATTTAAAGGAAATGATCATTTCGGATTCAGGATAGTAAAGACTGCTTCTTCTTCATAAAAGAGTGGGGATGGGGTATATTTGAGAGATGAAAAGTCCACCCAAATCTTGAGCATTTTCTGTGTTTTAGATATAACCACATATCACATTAAACAGGATAAATAGATCGCAGGTTCAAATCCTTCCACCCCGATACAAGCTTAGAAAGCCTCTTTTAACATTTATAATAATATAATTGTTGTATAAATGGAATATTATTGTACATTCGCTGCCCCTTTAATGAGGGAAGAAGGTGTGAAGATTATCCACCTTATTAGTAAATGTTAGTAATTAAAGTTAAGGAAAATAGAAATGAGTGAAGTAACACAAGGAACAGTTAAGTGGTTTAATAATTCAAAAGGGTTTGGATTTATAACACCATCAGATGGTGGAGAAGACTTGTTTGTTCATATGAGTGCGATTCAAATGGATGGGTTTAAGACCCTGAAAGATGGACAATCTGTTGAATATATTGCAGGGTCAACTGAAAAAGGACCCTGTGCAACAAATGTAATTCCACAGTAATCTGTTTCAAACATATCAAAAGTAGAGTGTTTGATGCTCTTCTTTTATTAAAAACAGCCCCTTGATTTTCAGGGGGCTGTTTTTATTACTATAATACTAAATTATTCTATAGCTGTATAAAAAGTGTTGATGTGATAAATTGAAGAGATGAAAAAAGTTGTACTTATACCATTAGTCCTATTTCTGTTATCATGTGTTGTTATTGGACAGAATTTTGATAATTACAAAATACGCTCCTTATATCTTAGTCCCGGTATCCATATAGGAACAAATTTTGAAAGACAGGTTTTCTGGGGATTTCAATTTAGTGTAGGACTAATTATTCAAGGACACCCTCCAAATGAATATATTGAAACATTAGATTTTATTTGTCCTGCTGTTACCTATGGATACAAAAAATACTATAATTCAGATGTTCATGAAAAATACTATGACCTTCAGATTACAGTTTTTCCTGATATACATAATTCTCCTATGATTGGATTAGGTATTGGTAAAATCAATTCTATTGATTATTCAAGTATTAGAATAAAAACATATACCTGGTTTCTTGTGCCGGTAGAGTTTGATTTTGAATTAAAAAAGGGAAGAACAAACCTTTCATTGATCCCTGTATTGCCAATTGGGAATTATTAGTTTTAATAATTAAAGAAACATCAAACTCATACTTCACCACCAAAAACAAGCACATTATTAGCTGCCATGACCGGTACCATTGATATTATTATCAATATAGATATATTATTCATAAAAAATCAGTGTCACGGAATTGTCACGGTATCAGGGTTCTCTATTGTCGGTAAAAGTCCTATTTTATCCATACATAAAAGAGTTGTATCCCTTCAGAACATATGGGACAAAAAGAGTTAATTTACTAAGGGGGACTTTTTGTTGAATTAAC
>DASCRE010000036.1:0-10759 GCA_034408645.1 Fidelibacterota bacterium
ATATTGTATATATATTTTGTGATATAATTTCATGACATTAACAGATATACTTATAAACGACAAAATATATTTAATTGAGTTCTTCAGTTCATATTTATGTACATGAATATCAATACTAGTTGAAATTTTGATTTATGATAAAATTCAAGTACTTTTCAGGTTGATTTCTATTTAAGAAAAGGCAATTTAATGACAAAAAAGATATTTATTCAATATTTGATCATGATTGGTGTCATAGCTAACGGATTACTTGGTGATCAGGAAAAATTTGTTGTCCGGATTCACAGTCCAACAAAAGGTGTGATTCAAAAATACAGATCTTCTGGATATGATGTAGCTGCATATAAACCAGGTGAATATCTAGACCTAGTTGCAAATCACAATTTGTATAACGAATTAAAAAACGAAGGATATGTTATCACGATCACTCAAACAGAATCGCAGTTAATGCAAAATAAAAGAGATGAGAGAGATTTGGATGGTTATCGAAATTATTCTGATGTTCTGGAAGAACTCCAGCAAATAGAATCTCAAAATCCAGACATATGTAAACTCTATGATATCGGAAATAGCCGTGGCAAAGAATATTCAGAGACAGGCAATACATACTATAATGATTATAATCATGAAATCTGGGTAATGAAAGTTTCGGATAATGTGGAAGAGGAGGAGGATGAACCTTCCGTGTTTTATATGGGGGAGCATCATGCGCGAGAGCCAATTAGCCTTGAAGTAAATATGTATATATTGAATCACTTAATATCTAATTATGGTAACGATCCTTCGATTACCATCGAAATTGATAATAAACAGATTTGGTTTATGCCATTGATAAATCCAGATGGTCATAAAATAGTAACGGATGAAGCCGATCTTTGGTGGAGAAAAAACATTAGGGACAACAATGAGAATGGTTCAATAAATTTTGGCGGTGGTGACGGAGTAGACCCCAATAGAAATTATGAATGGAATTGGGGAGGAGAGGGATCATCAGGTAATCCTAATAGTGAAACATATCGTGGGCCTTCGGCTTTCTCAGAACCAGAAATTCAAGCTATGGAATCTATGTTAGCAAGTCATCATTTTGTTACTGGGATTTCCTATCACAGTTATAGTGAATTAGTTCTGTTTCCTTTTGGGTACGCTAACAATCTCCAGGCACCTGATTATGGTGCACTTCAAGAGTTAGCTAATGAAATGGCCTTTACTATTCCAGCGGCCGGTGGTGGATATTATGATCCCATTCCATCGTGGCAACTTTATCCTGCCAGCGGAACAACCGATGATTATGCATATGGAGAGCATGGAGTTTTTTCATTTACCATTGAGCTAGGAACAGAGTTCATCCCACCAGCCAGCCATATTGAGGGAATTTGCGAGGACAACCTTGAGGCAGCACTGATTTTATTACGTCGGTCAAACTATAGGACGTTAACAGGGCATATTACTGATGCCGAAACAGGAGACCCCGTAGTTGCAGAAATTTACATAGAGGGCATTGATAATACCGGAGAATTTAGGAAACCATATGAGAGTGATTTATCTTTTGGAAGATATTACAGACTATTACAGGATGGTACATATGATGTTACATTTTCGTCTCCAGGATATGAACCGATAACAATAAATGATATTGATATTTCTCTATTCCAGCAAACTGTATTGGATGTAGAGCTAGAACCGGTTCTAATGGTACCTGTAACAGGTCTAATTACTGATGGTTTTACGGGTGAACCAATTGGGCAGGTTGAGCTAATTTTAAGTGCTAATCCAGAAACCGTGGTTTATTCTGACAACAATGGTAATTTTTCTTTTCCAGCTGTTTATGAGGGGAATTATTCAATTTATGCTGAAGTTATTAACTATTCAGCTATTGATATTCCAGTAACAATTACAGTTGAAGATTATTTTATTGAGTTGGAAATGTATACATTTTATACAGAGTCATTTGAAACGACAGAATTCACAGATGAATGGGCAACAGAAGGAGACTCTGAATGGTATTTTGATACCGAATCAGTATACGATGGTACATATTCAGTTCGCTCTGGTGATATTGATAACAATGAAAATTCAAGTTTATCTCTCACTTTGGATGTAACAGAATTTGGTAGTATAGGATTTCAATACAGAGTCGCTTCGGAATACAGTAGCTCAGGAAATTTCTTTTATGACGGACTAGTCTTTTATATAAATGGTGAACAAATGGGACAATTTCAGCCTACTCCAGAGGGTGAAACGCCATGGACATATATCTCATATCCTGTTTCACCAGGTATGTACACCTTTATATGGAGCTATGTAAAAGATGCTGGAGGTGGATCTACTGATATGGAAGAAGACTGCTCCTGGATCGATGTTGTGGAATTCCCCCCCACTGATATGGATACCTCAACAATTAATATGGAGATCTCTTATCAGTCAGGATGGAACGTTGTAAGTCTTCCAGTATCTGTTGATAATAACTATATGGATGTAAATTTTCCTAACGCTGTAGAAAATTCATTATATTCATTTGATGGTCAATATAACGTTGAAAACCAACTAAACCCTGGTAACGGATATTGGATACGTTTTGAAAATGATAACATAAACTCATTTACAGGTTACGTGCTTAATGAGTTAACTATCCAGTTGAACGAAGGTTGGAATCTAATAGGAGGATTGTCAACTACAATCGGTGTAGGAACGGGTATAATTGATACAGATGAAATTATAGTTCCTGGAACGCTCTATAGATTTTTTGACGGTGGATATGAAAATATTTCAGTTCTTAGTCCTGCTTACGGATACTGGATACGTTCTCTTGAAGATGGTGAAATCACATTAACATCTATACCTACATCTCTTAACAGAATATTCCCAGATGCATCTGCATTATTAGAAAATTTTAATATTTTAGAGATTAACGATAACTCTATCTATTTCGGTAAAGATATCTCTGAATTAAATCAAATTTGGTACAGTTTACCTCCAAAATTTGAAGGTCTTTTAAATGATGTTAGATTTACAGAAAATACCTACATATCGGATAGTGGTGGAGATATTCACGTTTTAAGTTCATTTGACTTCAATACATTCTATTATAATATTTCTACAGATGAATATTGGAAATTGACTAATAAGGATTTTAATTATTCCAAAATATTAAATGGTTCTGGGGCATTTCAAATAGAGGGAGATATTTCCCACTTATTTTTGGAGAAGATACAAGCAATTCCTGAAAATATTACCATAAGCCCTAATTTTCCGAATCCATTTAATAATGAAACCAGATTAACATATAGTCTTCCTCAGGACACACATATTTTAATAAATATATTTAATCTAAGAGGTGAGCTCATTAAATCCTTAGTAAATGAACATAAAAATAAGGGCATATATTCGGTAAAATGGAATGGGATTGACAATCAATTAAAACAGGTTTCAAGCGGTACTTATTTTCTGTCTGTTTCTGCGGGAGACTATAACAAAATTTCTAAAATCATTTTAATAAAATAAAAGGAAGAAATGAAAAATATACATATAATCATATTATTTTTTATCTGCGGCTCAATCCAAGCTTCACCACTGACAAGTCAGCTTGAGGAAAAAATTCGAAATACACCTTCCCAAGAATATATTCGTATATACATAGCGCTTACAGATGTCTATGATTTTTTGTCTATGGAAGAAGCATTAACTGAATTAAACAAAATTGAAAGACATGAATATGTTAAACAAGAATTAAAATCATTTCACCTTGAATCACAAGAGAACATCATGTCTCAAATAAATGAGTTAAAAGAGGAAGGATTAATTACTAAGGTTAAACATCTGTGGATTACCAATGTAATAATATGTGAGTCTACAGGTGAAGCAATTTATGAACTTGCAAAAAGGGAAGATATACGAAAAATTGATCACGATGAGTATAGAATTGTTCTACCTGATATTGATGAAAATCAATCTCACTTTAACGACAATCAAACTAGAGAAATAACCTGGAATGTATTAATTGTTAATGCGGACGATGTCTGGGCTGAAGGGTACACAGGTCAGGGTTCTGTAGTCTCAGTTATTGATACGGGAGTTAATTATAACCATCAAGATCTTAATGATCATATGTGGGGAGGGGGGATATTTTTCCCCCTACATGGCTATGATTTTCATAACGATGACAATAACCCCATGGATGATATGGGTCATGGCACACACTGCGCTGGAACAGTGGCAGGTGATGGTACTGCTGGCTCACAAACAGGAATCGCTCCTGATGCAGCTATTATGGCATTAAAAGTGTTGGATGCTTCAGGCGGTGGATATGAAAGTTCTTGCTGGGAGGCAATTGAATTTTCTGTAGATAATGATGCAGATGTAATGAGTCTTTCTCTTGGGTGGCTTCATGCTTGGGGTCCAGATCGAACCAGCTGGAGAAATGCAATGAATAGCGCGCTTTTCGCTGGTGTTATTGCCTCTGTAGCAGCTGGAAATGAAGGGACTCAATATGGTGTACCTGATAATGTTCGTACCCCTGGTGATGTTCCACCACCATGGCTTCACCCGGATCAAACCCTTACAGGAGGATTGTCTTCGGTTGTAAGCGTAGGAGCAACAAATAGTAACGATGGAATAGCCAGCTTTTCTTCAAGAGGTCCGGTTAGTTGGGATACTATATCTCCCTTCCTTGATTATCCATATAATCCTGAAATGGGTTTGATAAGGCCTGATGTATCAGCTCCCGGTGAAAATATAAAATCCTTAGCTCACTACAGTAATACCGGTTATGAATCAGGATGGTCTGGAACATCCATGGCAACACCCTGTGTTGCTGGCGTTATGGCCCTTATGATATCTAAAGATCCTAGTATTACCCCTACACAGATGAGTGAAATAATCGAGACAAGTTCACTGCATCTAGGATCGACTGGGAAAAATAATACCTATGGTTCCGGTCGCGTAGATGCCTATGATGCTGTAAATATGGTATGGGGAGATCCTATCCCACCAAATCCAGCGACAAATCCTATTCCTCAAGATGGTCAGATAAGTATTTCTTTGGATTCAGATTTAAGATGGTCAAATGGTGGTGGTGCAACATCTTTTCTTTTATTTTTTGGAACTGATAATCCACCAACTAATATTCTCTATGGTGAGTGGCTCGAATCTCCAATATATGTTCCTATAGAATTAAATTATGAAACTGAATATTTTTGGCAGATTACTTCCATGAATCAGTATGGTGAAACTGAAGGTGATATCTGGTCATTTACAACAACAGACCCTCCCGATGAAACATATGAAACAGGTGACTTTTCACAGTTTCCATGGCAATTTCAAGGATATGAAATTAGCTGGCCAAATGATGAACCAATTGAAAATTATATTGTTATTGAAGAAATAGAAAATATCAATTGGATCGTAACAAATGAAGATAACAACTCTGGTCTATACTCTGCAAAATCGGGACCAATTGATCATAATCAGGCATCTACCATGTCTATTACTGGTGATGTTTTGAACGATGATTACATTGGATTTAATTATCGTGTAACCTCAGAATACAGTACTTCAGGTAACTATTTTTATGATGGATTAATGTTTTTTATCGATGATGAAGTTATGGGATGGTTTCAACCTACACCAACTGGAGATACACCCTGGAACTTTGTGAGTTATTCGGTACCTCAGGGTGAACATACTTTTACCTGGGCCTATGTAAAAGATTCTGGTCCTGGTGGTACTGATATGCCTGAGGACTGTGCATGGATTGATGATATTTATTTTCCGACAATGGATGACGTAACCGGCAATGTGACCGTAGAGGTAATGGCGGATTGGAATATACTTGGGCTGCCAGTGCTCACCGATGACACATTTTATGGATCGTTATTTCCTGATGCAATTGAAAATACATTATATTATTTTAGTCCGACAGGGTATCTTCCCGCTACAGAATTAACACCTGGTGTAGGATATTGGTTACGAATTTCTGAAGAAAATACCGTGGAAATTCAGGGGCAATTGATTCAGGACTTAACGCTCACTTTGCATGAAAATTGGAACCTCATTACTGGAATATCAACTGATGTCAGTGTTACCTCAATTGGTGACCCACAAAGCCTAATTATTCCTAATACAATCTATGCATATGGTTCTTCAGGATACTATGGAGCTAACAGCATCCTACCTGGAAAGGGTTACTGGTTACGCTCATCTGGCGAGGGTGAGATTACACTATCATCAAATCTTCGTTCTCAAAATCCTAAAGTGATAACTGATCATTTATCTTGCAATTCAATTACAATAAATGGAAATACTCTTTATTTTGGTGGAAATATCTCTGAAGATAATTTACTTAGTTATTCTCTTCCACCATTACCACCTGAAGGCTCTTTTGATGTGCGATTCTCAGATCATATGAAATATTCTGAAAATGGCGGTTCAATTTCACTTCGTGGATTTAATAATTCTGTTAGCATTGAATATTTTCTAATAGGACAAAATGAAAATTGGATATTATCTTTATCAAGCGGAAAGACTATTACTTTGTCAGGTGAGGGGAGCTTTTTTATAAATAAAAATATCAATGAGATTATTTTGGAAAAACAATCTGCTTTACCTCATACATTTACCCTATTAAAGAGCTTTCCGAATCCTTTCAATCCTGTGACAACTATCACCTACACTATTCCAGAAGATTCTTATATTGAATTAAGTGTTTTTTCAGTTCAAGGTAAATTGATTCAACATTTGGAAAATAGTTTCAAATTTACCGGAAATTATGCTGTTTTATGGGATGGAAAGGATATGATTGGCAAAAGTGTAGGTAGTGGAATTTATATTGTAAAATTATCCACTGATAAAGAATTCTTATCTCACAAAGTATTATTATTAAAGTAGGGAGAAAAACTATATGATTGTTAGACATTGGGAACACTATAGTAAAATAATGAGATTTGCAAAAAATATAATGGCCATCTGTATTCTTTTTGGTTCAAATATTTTTGGTTCCACCATACATATAAATCAGAATTTATTTAATATTAGCGTAGATGATATAGGAAACGATCAAACTGTTATGGAATATTCTTTCGGAGAATTTAAAAAAACTGATGTTGTTATCAATGGTGATATATATTCTATTTTGAATGTTGGAAAGGAAGTTAATATCCATGATATGGGATCCCCAACATTGCCTAAGATAACTAGAAGCATTATCATCCCAGACGATAAAAAAATGACAGTTAATATACTGGAATCAGAGTTCATAGAATATTCGTTTAAAATAGCTTCAGGGAAAGGAGTAATTGTTCGTCCAGATACTCCCTCTGATATTCCGTTCACATTTTCAGATATATACAAACAAAATGAATATTATCCCGGCAATCTCAGTGAATTAGGGGATCCATACATTTTACGGGATTTCCGTGGACAGACTGTCACTGTTTATCCATTTCAATATAATCCTGTAACGCATTCTTTAAAAGTATATCATCACCTAAAAATTGAAATAGTTCCAACCGAAATGAGCGGAAATAATATAAAAAATAGAACTATCAATGGATATAATAAAAACTTTGAGTCTCTTTATTCATCACATTTTATTAATTACAATCCCCTTCTATATGACACCATAGATGAAAGAGGTAGAATGATTGTGATTTCCTATGGCGATTTTATGGATGTAATTCAACCATTTGTAGACTGGAAAAATCAAAAAGGTATTCAATGTGATCTTTATGATGTATATGACTTGGGTGCCAACTCTACAGGTATAAAGAATTTTATTCAGAGTGAATATGATTCAAGTGATGACTTATGTTTTGTTCAATTAGTTGGTGATCATGCTCAGGTACCTAGTATCATAGTTTCAAATGCAGGAGGAGGAGCATCAGATCCAAGTTTTTCATTGTTGGAAGGAAATGATGATTATCCAGAAATATTTGTCGGTCGCTTTTCAGCATCTAGTATCAGCCAGCTTGAAACACAGGTTGAACGATCCATCCACTATGAGCGAGATATTATTGAAGGTAGTTGGCTTCATAAAGGGATAGGGATTGGTTCAAATCAAGGCCCCGGTGATGATGGGGAAATGGACAACCAACATCTTGATGTAATAAGAGACAAATTATTGGATTATACATATTCTGAAATTGGACAGATTTATGATCCGAGCGGTAATGACCAACAGGGGATTGATGCTATTAATAGCGGCAGAGGTATTATAAACTATACAGGACATGGATCTGTCACCAGCTGGGGTAATGGTGCATCATTAAATATAAATCAAGTGAACAATCTTGAAAATGACTGGCAATTACCCCACGTCATTTCAGTAGGCTGTGTCAATGGTGCTTTTGAAAATAGCACATGTTTTGCTGAAGCATGGATGAGATCCACCAATAATAGTTCTGGAGCACCTACAGGGGCTGTTGCTTTTTATGGGTCAACGGTAAATCAATATTGGAACCAACCTATGAGAGCACAGGATCACGCTATGGATCTTCTTGTTGGTTACGATTATTCTACAAACCAGACTATTTCTCAGAAACATACAATCGGAGGATTATGGTACAATGGCTCCTGCAACATGATGGATGTATACGGTTCGTCTGGTATTGATATGTTTCTTACCTGGATCATTTTTGGTGATGCATCTCTTGTTGTCAGGTCGAACATTCCTGAGCCAATTAACGTGAGTCACACTGGTACACTATTTATAGGAACCGATACGTATTCTGTAACGACTGGTTTCTCTGACGCACTTGTTTCCCTTTCCAATGAAGGTAATCTATTGGCATCGGGCTATACAGATGGGACAGGTAGTGTAACTTTAGAAATAATGAATCCTCCTTCTGAACCGACAGATTTAACCTTAACTGTCACGGCGTATGACCGTATTGCAAATGTGCAATCCGTAACGGTCATAATACCTGACGGTCCATACCTAATCATAAACGATGTTGTAACCACCACAACTGATGATTCTATCGTTGAATATGGGGAAACTGTATCCTTATCTATTTCAATTGAAAATTTGGGTGTAGAGCCTGCTGAAGATATCACTTTCAATTTATCTACAAACGATTCATATCTTACCATTGTTGACGAAACAGAGACACTTGAATTTCTCGACATAAATCAGACTATTATACTGGAACATGGATTCTCTGGAGATGTCTCACCAAATGTTCCAAACGATTACGATATTGATTGCTTATTAGAAATATTTTCTAATGATAACGTATGGTCTGCAGACATTTCAATATCAGCCTTTGCTCCTGTTTTGAGTGTGAATTCAATTTCAATCGAAAATGATGATAATGGAAATGGAATATTAGATCCCGGCGAATCAGCTGATTTTGACCTATCAATAGAAAATTCCGGAGGAACTGACTTAGATGATTTTATTTTGAATCTTGATTCCGCTTCCCCATATATTACCATTATCAGCGGAACAGACAATAATAATGGAATTGAAGAGAGCGCTGTCTCATCTTTTAATTTTACTATCCATGCTGATGGGGACACTCCATTGGGCTATAACGCAGAATTTATACTGGTTGGCTCTAGCGAAATAGGTTTTAATTATAATGACTCATTTGTTTTAAACGTAGGACTCGTTTTAGAAGATTTTGAAACAGGAAATTTCTTTCTTTATCATTGGGAATTCCTTGGTGATGCATCCTGGGAAATTACTGAAGATTCCTATGAAGGAAGTTTTTCAGCAAAATCTGGAGAAATATTCGATAATCAAAGTTCTGTCCTTTCGCTCACACTGAATGTATTGGAGGAAGGCGATATTTCATTTTATAGGCAGGTGTCTAGTGCTATTAATAATGACTATTTAAAATTTGAAATAGATAATTCCTTAATGGATCAGTGGTCCGGGAATATTGAGTGGGCCTCTGTTGCGTACCCTGTTTCTGAGGGTGTACACACTTTTAAATGGACCTATTTGAAAGACGGATGGGACACACAGGGAGATGATTGTTCTTGGATTGACTATATAATGTTTCCGACTATAACTCTACCTCAATTACCAGAAATTTATGTTAATCCTCAGGAAATGAATACTACAGCCCTACCTGGTGAGGCGAATACTGAACCATTGGTCATAGAAAATATCGGAGATGAAATACTTGTATATAATATAACTCACTCTGCATCAGGAGCTCGGGATGACTATGAATTTGATATCCCTGATAGCCCAGATCAATATGATTGGGATTATGATACTCATACTGATCAAGGGTGGATTGAATATGAGGTTACCGAACCAAATATCGCGATGAATAGCTGGACAATCTTATTTAATTGGGAAACAGATTGGTGGCCCACAGAAGGCTCTTTCTGGGTTACCTCTCCTAATGGAACCACTGCGGAAATTGCAAATGGGCTGGAATCTGGAGCTCATTCAATATCTTTAGATAATTTTACTGGCGAATTTCTCCCTGGAATATGGACGATCTGGATTGAAGATACCTATGGAGATGGAGGACATCAGGCAACCAACATTACCATGATAGTAGAATCAGCTGCACCTGAAAATAACTGGCTTTCCGTTGATTCTTACTCCGGAACTGTCACCCCATCTGCAACTCAAAATATCAATGTACTTTGCGATGCAACTGATTTAGTCGAGGGAGATTATCATGGCGAAATCCTTATCCATTCTAATGACCCTTTTGATTCAGAAGTTGTTGTTGAGATCTATTTTACGGTTGGGAATTCTGAATATGATATATCCATCAACGTCATCGATAACTGGAACATG
>DASCRE010000037.1:0-11908 GCA_034408645.1 Fidelibacterota bacterium
TTTCGAGATGATTTGAAATGACTGTTGCCCTTACCTCCTATCCCCCCCATACATGCAATAAACTCATCACCATCTTTTACTAAATCTGCTAAAACAGTATTAGAATTTGTATTTTTGATGATTGTCCCAGGTGGCACAGAAATTTTAGAGTTCTCACCATTTTTCCCGTGTCTGTTATTTTTTCCGCCAGGCCCTCCCCTTCCTGCTTTATAAATTGCACGATATCTAATATCGGCTAAGGTCCTTAGGTTTGGATTTACAACAAAAATACAACTACCACCATCACCACCGTCTCCACCATCAGGGCCTCCTTTAGGAATAAATTTCTCCCTGCGAAATGATACAGCGCCACGTCCACCATCTCCTGCCCATAATTCGATAGTAGTAATATCAATAAACATGGTTCAGATTTAAGACTGAATTATTCTCAAAATAATTTACATATTTTGAATTATTCTTTCTCCAAATTCAGAACATGATAGTTTCTCTGCATTCTCCATCAATCGATGAAAATCATAGGTAACTTGTTTTGACTTGATTGTCTTTGCCATTCCCTTTTTGATAACATCGGCTACATCATTCCACCCTAAATATTCAAACATCATAGCACCCGAAAGGATAACAGAAGAGGGGTTTACCTTATCCATACCAGCATATTTTGGAGCTGTACCATGGGTGGCTTCAAAAATAGCATGACCTGTTTCATAGTTAATATTTGCACCCGGTGCAATTCCGATTCCACCTACCATCGCTGCAAGAGCATCTGAAATATAATCACCATTTAGATTTAATGTCGCAACAACATCATACTCGTTTGGTCGTGTGAGAATTTGCTGTAAAAATGCATCTGCGATCATATCTTTGATAATTATTTTTCCACTATCTATAGCAGTTGACTGAATTTCATTTGCTTTTTCTTTTCCTTCTTCCTCCGCTATTTTATCATATTGCCGCCAAGTGAATACGTGCTCGCTAAAATTATTTTCTGCGAAAGCATATCCCCAGTTTTTAAAAGCTCCTTCAGTAAACTTCATAATATTTCCCTTATGAACCAAAGTGACTGATTTCCGCTTATGGTCAACAGCATATTGTATTGCTGCAGAAACCAATCTTTCGGTACCTTCTCTGGAGACAGGTTTTATTCCGATAGAAGATGACTCTGGAAAGCGTATTTTATTGACATCCATTTCATCTTTTAAAAAGGCTATTACCTTTTTTACTTCATCAGAATAAGCCATCCACTCAATGCCGGCATATATATCTTCTGTGTTTTCTCTAAATATAACCATATCAACCCAATCAGGATGAATAACCGGAGACGGGACCCCCTGATACCATGTAACAGGTCGCACACAAGCATAAAGATCTAGCTTCTGTCTCAATGCTACATTCAACGAACGTATGCCACCTCCTACAGGTGTAGTTAAAGGACCTTTTATTGCAACATGGTATTCACTTATTGTATCTAAGGTCTCTTCAGGCAACCATGAATTAAACTTTTTATATGCTTTTTCTCCTGCAAATATTTCCGTCCACTGTACCTTTCGTTTTCTGTTATAAACAAGATCAACCGCTGCATCAAAAACTTTTTGAGCTGTTTTCCATATATCTATTCCGATCCCATCTCCTTCTATATATGGGATGACAGGATTGGAAGGTGTTTGTACTACACCATTTTTAATTATTATCTTTTCCGGCATTTCAGTATCTACTCACTTTTTTTATTAACAGTTTTCTTTTCTTTTGATTTATCAGTTTTAGTTGATTTCTTTTCTTTTCCGTTCTGCTCATCAGATTTTTTCTTTTGACCCTTTCCGTAATCAGTCAGATAAAATCCGGATCCCTTAAAGATGAGACCTGATCCACCGCCCACTAAACGGCGGACAGCGCCATCGCATTCTGGACATTTTTTAATGTGGCTTTCTGACATAGATTGAAACATCTCAAAGTCATGTCCACATTGGGTGCACTTATAATCGTATGTTGGCATTTAATATAAATTTTAGATGAAAAAAGGTGTAAAATTTATAAAATATTTATTGCTTAAACTTAATGTTTAAACACTCACCGACAACTTTTGGTACATAGTGTGAGATATCACCTCCCAGCTCTGCCACTTCTTTTACTACTGTGGAATTTAGGTGGATATATTTTTCATCCGGAATCATAAGCATTGTAGAAATATCAGGATTTAAATGATAATTCATTAATGCCATCTGAAACTCAAATTCAAAATCGCTCACATGTCGCAAACCACGAATAATAGCTACAGCAGTTTCTCCAAGCGCAAATTCTACAACAAGTTTTTCCGTTGATTTTACTTTTATATTTGGTATGTCATTAACGGACTTTTCAACAAGCATTTTTCTTTCTTTTGTTGTAAAAAGTGGTTTTTTTCGCGGATTCTCCGCTATCACAAATATTAATTCATCAAAAATAATAGAGGCCCGTTTAGCAATATCCACATGACCATTGTGAATGGGATCAAATGTACCAGGATATATTATTTTTTTCATTCCTTTTTCCCCACACATACTTTTGTTTCACCAAATACCTTTGTCTTTACAGGATAAGATATGTCAATTCTATAAGGACATTCAAAAACAAATCTACCCTGCAAATTCATTTTATCCAACATCATATCAATAAATAAATCTACATCTATTCCAGAGTTTCTGATAAAATAATTATACGGAGGATCGGCAAATATTAAATCAAAAGGTTGAGTGTTCTTCAGGAATCTAATTGCATCATTTCTTTTTATTTCAAAATTTCCATTGGAAAACAAGGTCGCGTTTTTTTTTAACATTTTATAAATAGATAGATTTTTCTCAACAAATACTACGGACGATGCTCCTCGGCTAGCAGACTCAAAACCTAGGATACCAGTTCCAGAAAATAAATCTAAAACAGAGAAATTCTCCAAAGACCCCAAAGAATCAAAAATGCTCTTCCTTACCTTGGACTGTGTAGGTCTATAATTTTGTCTTGAAGATGTTTTAATGGAAATTCCTTTATAAATACCACTGAGTATTTTCATTTATTCTAAATCCACTTTGATTACAGAAAGATAAATTGTCAATTTGGAAATTTTAATTTTATTCATCGATGGTGTATATTCAATTTTTCGTACAAGTACATTTCCTCCCAATTCTTTTATGTAGTGTAAGATATTTAAAGGGGAATCGAAATTTGTAAAACCTAGAATAAGAGGATCGTAAATAAATTTATTACTTTCTTTTTCTTCCAATTTTCTGTGAGAACTCAATGTCTGGGTATTTGCAAAAACTGAGAGAACCTCTTCAACATTTTGAATAAATGCATTAGGAATGAATTCTTCTGTTTTTAGAGTTAAGTCAATTTGATATTGATTGTCTTTAAGTTCTATTTCATTATCTATAACACCTATTGAAGTGAATAAAGAAAAATTTGTATCAACTGGACTGACCAATGTATATCGGTTATCTGACGATGATAAAAATGTAATATTTTCAAGAGGTATATTTTCGAAAGAGTAAACTGTAACATTTAGAATTGCCTGAGAAAGATTATACTCATCATACGGTTCAAATTGAAAGGACATTGAATTATCTGATACCTGGGTAATTGATATTTCGGAATTATTTGACTGATCAAATATTTGAATAAACTCGCTCTTCCAATATTCTATATCACCATTCTTTAATAGTATTAATCCGGACAGAGTGATTAACAAAAAGAATGAAATCCATATTGATAATTGTTCTTTTTTATTCTTATTTCTATGTTGAACCTTTTTGTCAATTATCGAGTCATTTTCTAATAAGAAAGCAGACCTTTTCTCAATAAATTTATCGTGATTCATAATATTTATGAATGGATTTAAATAATAATTGATATTACTCCATTCTGAATGTTTGTCAATTGACCGACCCAGTGTATTTAAGATTCGATCTGGAATGTCCATTTTCAGATTAACACTGTCGGTAGTAATATTTCGAAACGGATTTGTTTGATAAATTTGTTTTCTTTTTAATAATTGTTGCGTAGTCTTGACCTTTTCTGCCCTCAATATATCAAAATCTTTATCATCAATTTTGGACTTAATCTTATCGATTTTTCCAATAGTATCTGTAAATAAAATTCTATTTTTTTTCTTTGAAATTTTACATGACATTATACCAATTTCAGTAAAACAGAACAGAGATTCAGATTGTCCAACATTAAATAATACACCATTTTCCCTTTTTTCTAATTGATAAAATAATTCGATAGGCTTATAAGAAACATTAACCAATCCAAATTCATTTAAAACAATACTTAATTGATTTAAAAATATTCGTGGAAATGCAAAATAAAAATAATGTAGAGTTCCCGGAATAAAGGAAAATGATAGATGATTGACCTGTATCCCCCACCGTTTCTTTAATGTCCATAAAAGAAAATTTTCTATCTCATTCTTGTTAGATAATTCTCCAATATTGATTGAACCTTTTTCTGTGAGTGATCGATCAAGAATTACACATCCAGTCGCTCTCTGGACAACATTAAAATCATCTATCTGGGAGATAGCTGTTCTTATTGTATTTTGAATCCTGTCAGGGTCAGACCTTATTGTGGATAAAGCTGAATGAAATTTAACCTTTACAAGTGAGAATAGAACCGGTTTATTCTCCTGATAATCCCACTGTGCACAATAGAGGGATGAATCAGTTATTAAAAGATTTAACAATAAATAGTACTACTTAGACCAACTCAGAATTCCATCTTCAATATAACCGTGGTTTTGCGCTTTTAAAGAGAAAATAAGAAATCTAGGTTTTTTATAAATATCCTCAATAGGAGATTCTATTCTTAATTTATCTTCAATAAATTCTATACTATAGGGTTGTGAAGTTAAAGGACAATAAAACATAGATGTGTCTGGCATATATGTATCATAATAATCAATCGACTCAACCCGTTTTACAGATTCTTCACTCAATATATTACGAAATTTTTCAGAAGATAGCATTTCAGATAGATTTTTTTTCTGAATATAAACAGTGTCATTTCTGGATAATTGTTCTGAAAATGTTAAGATTTTTACTGTAGTATCCATAATGGTATCTTTTCGAAATTTCTGGAAACCAAATGTTGTATCAAATTCCACATCAAACCCTTTAGCTATGTTCAGGTTAATTTTATTCCTATGTAATCCCAATAATTGCTTATCAAGATATGTTGAATCTGCTGTAAGTGAATCTCTAACCGCATTAACGACATTCATGGCCCAAAGGCCATCAGTGGCGTAGTCTCCTGTCAAGTTCTTATAAAATTCCTGAATATTATAAATTGTATTCATCCTGAAATGACTAATATTTTCATATTGGTCTTCTTCTTCCCAAATTGATACAGGGACATATATAGCAAAAAGGATAAATATTAATCCCAAAACAATTATTAATTCTATAAGGTCATTTAGTTTTTTATTCATTTACTTTTTTTAGGTTTAATTGTAATTAAGGAGTGTTTTTGCAAATATATTATTCCCAATACCATTCATATTTTTTAGGTCGGCCACCGCTGAAATTTACCATGATCATCCCCATATCTTATAATTCTTTCAGCGCTTAGAAGGGATATTTCATAAAAAGTAATAATTTCATCTTTATCCATGTTAATTATATAAATATTTTCTTGTTGCATTGAGATAGATTTGCTGAATTCTGTTTCCATTTTGTATCATACATTAACTTTATTTATCTATTAGATGTCACCTTAAGGATTAAAATTTAACCTTTGCAAAGGATGCTTTGTCTTCCCCATTAATATCTGCTAATTTTCTAAATATTTCCTTTTCATTCTTTTTAAGAGATTGAGGAGTTTTAAGTTGAATATGTACTAGCTGATCACCACGATTACCTCCCCGCAACTGAGGAAAACCCTTTCTTTTCATTCTCAATATCTGGCCAGATTGTATTCCTAGCGGAATGGTTAGCGATGCCTTACCTTCCAAGGTAGGAATTTGTATTTTATCTCCGAGGGCTGCCTGAGAAAAAGATAGCCGAACTTCAATAAAAACATCCTTGTCATTTCGGGTAAAATATTTATGTGGTATTTCATCAAAAAAAATAATCAAATCTCCAGGGTTAACTCCCCCATGACCAAAATGTCCTTTCCCATTGAAAGTCATATAGTTACCATCTTCAATACCAGGAGGAATCTTTATTAAAATAGTTTTTTCATCCAAAATTAATCCATCTGGACCTGCATTTTTTGATCGCGTCCCAACTTGCTTACCTGTTCCATTACAATGGGGACAGACTGCTGTGCTCCTCATGTGCCCAAGAAAAGATTGGGTGACCCGAGTGACCTGCCCCGATCCACCACAATGCTTGCAGTTTATAAATGTTGTTTCTGGATCAGGAATTCTGCGTTTGTATTTAACTTTTTTCTCAATTCCTTTCAATATCTCTTCAAATGTGACTTTTAATTTTATTTTAATATCTGCGCCGCCTGATCTAGAACGTCTTTGTTGCCCACCTCCAAAAAAAGATTCGAAAGGGCTACCGCCAAAAATATCACCAAATTGATCAAAAATATCATCCATAGACATATGAATTCCACCGAATCCTTGTGCTCCTCCCTGATCTCCCATTCCTACTCCTGCGTGCCCAAATTGATCGTATTGTGCTTTTTTTTGGTCATCCCCAAGTACAGAGTAAGCTTCAGCTGCTTCCTTGAAATTTTGTTCTGCTTCCTTGTTCTCCGGATTTTTATCGGGATGATATTTCATAGCTACTTTTCTGTAGGCTTTTTTAATCTCATCTTTCGAAGCAGATTTACTGACTCCGATTATATCATAAAGATCCTTCATGTTTTATTCACGATAACTTTTGCATGACGAATTACTTTTTCCTTATAACAATACCCTTTTTCAAATACTTCCAATATTTCACCATCATTCTTCTTTTTATCCGATTTTGTCATCATGGCATCATGTAAATTTGCATCCAAAATATCACCTGGCTCTCCAAATGATTTTACCTTTGTATCATCGAGTAGTTTGATTAATTTATTAAATACAAGCTCTGCTCCCTCTTTTATAGAAGCGTGATTCATATTTTTCGAAGATGTTCCGGTTGCGCTAAGCATTCGGTTAAAATCATCAACAATGGGCAAGAGTTTTTCTACTATTCTTAATCCGTCATATTCTAAATATCGAATAATTTCTTTTTCTTTTCTTCTTCTAAAATTTTCAAATTCAGCCTTCAGTCTAAGATGTTTGTCCTCAAGTGTGGAGAGCTGTCCCTGAATTTCTGCTAATTTATCTTTTTTCTTTAATTTTGGCTTGATGGATCTTTTTTTCTTAGGTTTGTTGTTTTGAGCCACCGTGCCTTCCTGTCCATTTTTAACTTTATCAGCACACACAGGATATTACCTCCGCTAAATAGTTTAGTGTATTTTTAATTTTATGATATGGTATACGAGTTGGACCAACTATCGCTAATTGCCCCATTAGCTGCTCACCCTTAAAAGGAGATGAAACAATCGAGCAATGATCCATTAAATCAAATTCATGTTCATCACCGATGAGCGTGATTCCATTCTCATCATTAAATGATGAGAAACAAGATTGAAATTGTTTTGAATCCAGCGCTTCTAGGGTTTTTCGGATAACTGATGCTTCTTGGAACTCTGGTTGTTTGAGTAACTCATGAATATGGGAAGTATAAATAGCAGGTTTCTCTATCTTTGTTTCGTTGATTGAAGGATGCTCAATTAGTATTTGAACAATCTCATGATGAAAAATATCTGACTCTTTCAATCTCCCTTTTATAGTATTATTAATATCATTTAAAGTCAGACCAAGTAATTTATCTTTTAATAAATTGGTGATCTTATTAAAGTCCCTCTTCTTGATATCACATTTTAGATTTAATACTATATTTTTTATAAGGCCCGATTCAAGTACTAAAATAACCAATACCCTATCCGAAGAAATATGAACTAATTCGATATCGATAAGGATACTTTTTTCATATCCAGAGATCATGACCAATCCGAATAACTTGGTAAGTTTTGACAAAAGGGTTGCAGTTGATTCCATTAATAATTCTACGTTGGAAGAGATGGACTCTAAATTCTTAAAATGACTTTTATATTCTTGAATAAGATGTGAAGATAATTCCGAATCAAATCTATCTACATAATAACGATACCCCTGGTTAGTTGGTGTCCTTCCAGAAGAAGTATATATATGAGTCAATAAATTATAAGATTCTAACTTTGATAAAATTTTTCTAATGGTTGCAGGACTAAACTTAAAAGTATACTGTTCTTTTAATAATTTTGAACCTACAGGCTGGTTTGATGTGATAAACTCGTCAATTGTTGCCTTCAGCACGTTTTTATCCCGCTGGGTTAAACTGTATTTTTTATGTTTAATCATAACCTAAAACTTAGTCAGGTCATTATTCTATTGTCAAGGAAGTAGGTATCTCATTTTATATAATTTTCGAAACCGCTTTCCCACTTCCAATAAAACCAATAGTTATAGATACGATCATTAACCAAAACGGTAATGACCCGTCAATATCTAATTGAAAAGATAGCAAATCATTCAATATATTGTTTAGACCGTTAAGCATAAGGATCAATAGTCCATATGCAATACATGCTCCAACGATTGACTGAATCAGACCTTCGATAAAAAACGGTATTTTTATGAAGATATTTGTTGCTCCAATCAATTTTAAGTTTTGAATTAATTCTGACCGATTATATATAGTTAATTTTACTGTGTTTGTTATAAAAATAATGGATATTACTAATACAATAACAACTAGGACTTTAATTGATAGTAAAAAATATTTATATAGCGTTTCCAGTTTTGATATTAAACCACCCTGATAATAAATGGATGATACTCCTTTAATTTTCTTTATTTTCTCTATGAGAGATGCTGCTTTTGTTACCGAAAATTTTATCTCATTTAATTTAATGATACAACTAGGTGGAAAGGGGTTATCCCCCAACATTTCTAATACATTTTCTCCAAACTCATCTTGGTAGATTTGGAGTGCATCTTCTTTTGTTACCAAAGTTGCATTTTTTACCATTAATTGTGATTCTATTTGATGAATAATATTCTTAGCGCCTTTATTAGTTACTTTTTCCTTAAAAAATACTTCCACCTTATATTTTGACCGGAATAATTGAGGGAGATTATCTGAATTTTCATTAATAATAAACAAGACACCCAAAAATGTAAGTGAAAGACATATAGTTATAACTGAGGTAAAAGCTGTTCCCTTATGTCTCCATAAATTTGTTATTCCCTCAACTATCAAAAATACAGTTTTATCCATCACTGTACCATATATCCATTCTCTATATTAAATATTCTGTAGTCCCAATCTTTTATTAAATCAAAATAGAAATGTTGCCACTGATGGGTTGCCATCAAAACAAGCGTCCCTCTTGAATGAATATCTTTTAACAACTCTAACAAATCCCCAGCGTCATCTGGGTCCAAATTTGCCGAAGGCTCATCAGCTAAAATGATTTTCGGCTCTTTCACAAGTGCTCTTGCAATACAGGCTTTCTGTTGTTCTCCACCGGAAAGTTCATTTGGCTTTCTTTTTTCTTTCCCATTTAATCCCACATCAATTATCACATTATTAACCCGTTCATAAACCTCTTTTCGTCCGTAACCCATTACATGAAGAGGTAAGGCAATATTTTCAAAGATATTTCTGTCTTTTAATAATCTGTAATCTTGAAATATCATACCTATCTTTCTCCGAAGAAATGAGATCTTTCTTTTTTTTATTTTTTTCGATGAATACTTTAGTATATCTACAGTACCACTATCTGGAAATAATTCCATATAAATCAATTTAAGGATAGTTGATTTTCCCGCACCTGTTGGACCTATTAAAAAAGCAAACTCACTTGGGTTAACTTGAAAGTTTATATCATAGATACCGGCATCAGCTTCATATTGAAGTGATACATTTTGAAACGATATCATATTATGTCAATCGTTAAGTGAAAAGAATACAAATGAATACGGAATAACCAAACAGCATTGAAAGGGATATTACTTTTGAAATTGGTCTTTGTCGTAAACTAATAGGAATTAATAACAGACCTGCAGCTATCATAATTGGGATTTCAAACCTGAAAATACTGCTTTCAACAGATAAAGGTTTTATAATTGATACTAATCCCAATACAGATAATATATTAAATAAATTTGAACCTATAATATTACCTACCGAAATAGAGTGTTCTTTTTTAACAGCAGCAAACACTGAGGTTACAAGTTCCGGCAAGGATGTTCCCAAAGCGACAACAGACATTCCAATTATTAAATCGCTAACTCCTATAATCTTTGCAAAGTCGACGGCACCTTTTATAAAAGATTCAGACCCAATGTAGAGGAGAATAATACCAAGTACTAAAAATATAATTGTCCTGCGCCAAGTAGAAAATAGGTCTTCAAAATCTTCATCATGGGATTTATCGGTAACAAAAGAATGAATAGTGTAAAATATGATACCTGTAAACAGAAGAACACCTTCCCACCGTTCCAATATTCCATTCTGCAAAAGAAAAACTAATAAAATACAGACAAACAAATATATCAAAATATCTTTTTTAATTTTACTGAATGATATCAAAATTGGATTGAACATAGAAGAGAGACCTAGTACCAGAAGGACATTGGTTATATTTGACCCTATTATATTCCCAATTGCTATATCTGATTTATTAAATAATGCTGCCTTTAAACTCACACCCAGTTCTGGTAGAGAGGTTCCAAATGCCACAATGGTAAGTCCAATCACAAATCTGGAAATATTTAGTTTGGAGGCAATGTGGACGGATGATTTTATCATCCAGTCTGCGCCAAAATATAACAATACAGAGCCAATAAGCAGATATAGAATACTAATAATCATCAAGAGTACAAATTGTACTTATTTATTATTTTCCATACTGGGAGCGTTACCATGTATCGTATTGTTTTGTTTTCCTTCCACCGTTGACGAATATTAGAACTTGAAATTTCAAATCTTGGGATGTTCGCAAATTGAATATTAGGTAAGACCCAATTGGGAATATTACTCGGATTAAATCCAGGTCGAACAGCAACCAGAACTGAACATTCATTTACAATAGTTTTTGGCTCTTTCCACGAATCAAATTGTGCCAATGTATCAGTGCCTATAAGATAATATAAGTTATTTTTTGTTAATTGATATTCATATTTGAACTCACTGATTGTGTCCAAGGAATATGATATTCCACCTCGTTGTATTTCCATTTGTGAAATTTCAAATTTGGGGTTATCTAATATGGCAGACTCAAGCATCTCCAGTCGTAACGAGACCGGAGTTATATTGTCCAGATCTTTGTTGGGTGGATTAAACGCAGGAATAAATATAATTTTATCAAAATCTTCTGATTCACAAACTGTTTGTGCTATCAATAAATGACCTAAATGAGGAGGATCAAATGTTCCCCCAAATAAACATATATTCATTAAATTTTTTTTGACATTCTTTTTTTCAGTTCACTAATAATTTTATTGGCTTTCTCAGATATATCCTCAGGTAATATATGTTTATATGATTGATAATATTCTTCTACTTTATTTACATTTTTCATACCGCTGTATGATCGAATAATTCCAAGGTGAGCTTGAGGAACAAATTCTGTATCATAATAATTTTCAAGCATCTGCTCAAATGCAAGTATTGCGGAATCATAGGCACCTAACTTTATATATAAAATGCCAGTTTCATATGCTTTTTTGCCTAGTTTATTTCGCATTTCCTGAACAGTGTTATTTGCAAATTCCTTTTTATCAGAAAAAGGATAATCTTCCAAAAATTCCTGAATCTTTTCAATAGCTTTTTCCGATGATATTTGATCT